>CAZHSN010000045.1:0-23440 GCA_964535125.1 uncultured bacterium | reverse complement strand
TGATCTGCGCTCCATCACACGGGGCCGGGGGAGCTTTACCTGCGAGTTTTCGAATTATGAAGAGGTGCCGGCGCATGTGGCCCAGCCGGTGATCGACGCCTATAAGGCGCAAAAGGCCAAAGACGAGTAGTAGTGACGGCGGGTCGGCCTACCGGCCGGCCCGCCATTTGCGGTATAATATCACTCGTGCCCCATGGTGTCCCGGCGGTGTTCCTGTCCGGGAGGAGATGGGCGCCCATTCGGAGGAGACGTTTTGGCGAAGCACTGCCTGATGCTCAAGGCTCTGGAGAAACCGAAGTTCGGCGTGCGCCGATACAACCGCTGCAATATCTGCGGCCGTCCTCATGCGTATTTCCGCAAATTCGGTATCTGCCGGATCTGCTTCCGGGAAATGGCCCATAAGGGGCTGTTGCCGGGAGTTCATAAGGCTTCCTGGTAACAGGGAACCGCTCAACGGGGCGGCCGAAGGCCGTTCGCGATCGCCCCACTTGTTGTTCGCGATCAGATACCTCCATCGTGCCGACAGGCTCGCAATGGACCGTCTGAACGCCGTATCGGAAAACCAAGGAGACACGTATGCCTGTCACCGATCCGATTGCGGATCTGCTTACACGCATTCGCAACGCCAATATGGCCTATCATGACTCGTTGGAACTGGACAGTTCGAAGATCAAGATCGAAGTGTGCCGGATCCTGAAGGAAGAGGGCTATATCAAAGGCTTCGAGCTGATTGATGCGCAACCGCAGCCCAAGATGAAGGTGTTCATGAAGTTCGGCCCGCGCCGTGGACCCACACGTGAGCGTGCTATCACCAACCTGAAGCGTATCAGTAAGCCCGGCCTGCGCATATATCGCAAAGCGGCCGATCTGAAGCCCGTACTGCGCGGTTTCGGCATCGCCATTATCAGCACCTCCAAGGGCTTGATGACAGACCGCGACGCCCGTAAACAGGGTTTCGGCGGTGAAGTCATCGCCGAGGTCTGGTGATCGGGACAGCTAGCGGACAGGAGGAGACGTAACGATGTCACGGATTGGAAAGTTGCCAATCGCCCTTCCCGCCGGCGTCCAGGTCGACTGGCAGCCGGGGCGTATCACGGTGAAGGGCCCCAAAGGCGAACTGGTGCAGGATCTGCCGGTGGATATCACCGTCCGGCAAGACGCATCCACACTGTATGTGGAACGCCCCACTGACGCCCGGCATCACCGCGCCCAGCATGGGTTGGCGCGCTCGCTGGTGAACAACATGGTCACGGGGGTATCTACGGGTTTCACAAAGACCCTTGAGGTGATCGGCGTAGGTTACCGCGCTCAGCTGGATGGTTCGAATCTGGTGCTGAGTCTGGGACTGTCGCACCCTGTCGTGATGGAACCGCTGGAAGGCGTCAGTTTCCAGGTCGGAATCGACACGAACACACGTATGCCGTTTGTGATAGTCAGCGGAGCCAACAAAGAGAACGTGGGTCAGCAGTGTGCGCTGATCCGCAGGTACCGCCCGCCCGAACCATACAAGGGCAAGGGGATCCGGTTCCGCGGTGAACAGATCCGCCGGAAGGCCGGTAAGGCTGGTAAAGCCGGCGCCAAGGGGAAGAAATAGCCATGATTAAGCATAAAAAGATGGCCGAACGACAGCGCAGCCGGCTGCTGCGTCATGCACGGGTGCGCAAGCGCATGTCCGGTACTGCCGAATGTCCGCGTCTGTGCGTGTTCCGCAGCCTGCAGTATCTGTATGTGCAGCTGATTGATGACAGCGCGGGTCACACGCTGTGCTCGGCGTCATCATTGGAACCCGCGCTCAAACAGTCGTTGGAGCACACCGACAACATGGAGGCGGCCGCAGCCGTCGGAAAACTGATCGCTGAGCGTGCGATCGCCAAAGGCATCACCACTGTCGTGTTCGACCGTGCCGGTTTCCGGTATCACGGACGCATTAAGGCGCTGGCAGATGCCGCCCGCGAAGGAGGGCTGGTGTTTTAACGATGGCTAGAGTCAACCCTGATACCCTCAACCTGACCGAGAGCGTCGTGAAGACCAATCGGGTGCAGAAGACGCACAAGGGCGGCCGCACCATGAGCTGGAATTCACTGGTAGTTGTCGGCGACGGCGATGGACATGTGGGCGCCGGTCTTGGCAAGGCGCGCGCGATCCCGGATGCCGTTCGCAAGGGCACAGAAGACGCTCGCAAGCGGCTGATCAAAGTTCCCATTCTGGGCCATACCATCCCGCATGACGTGGTCGCATCCTTTGGTTCCTCCACCGTCGTGCTGCATCCGGCCGCACCCGGAACCGGTGTCGTTGCCGGAACCGCCTGCCGGGCTATTTTGGTGGCAGCGGGCGTGCAGGATGTCCTGGCGAAGTGCATCGGCAGCACCAATGCGATCAATGTCGCCTGGGCGACCATTAAAGCGCTGCAGTCGCTGCGGCGCGTCGAGGATGTCGCCTCCATGCGCGGTAAAGACCCCGCCAAGCTGGTGCCGTGGGCCCGTAAGTACGGCGTCGGTGAGTCGGAGGCCGCTGAATGAAGCTCAAGATCACATTGGTGAAAAGCCCGATCGGATACTGCGAGCGACAGAAGCGCACAGTACTGGCGCTGGGACTGCGTAAGATGAACCATACCGTAGTCCAGCCCGACAATGATGCCATTCGCGGCATGGCTTTCAAGGTACGCCACCTGGTGAAGCTGGAAGAGATCGCCGACGAACCGGCAGGGGAGGCGTAAATGAGTGTACTTCACCTACTAGGCCCCAACCCGGGCGCCGTCAAGAAGGGCGAGCGTAAGGGACGCGGTATCGGTACCGGCAACGGTAAGACGGCCGGCCGGGGAACCAAGGGCCAGCGATCACGCAACAAAGTGCGGGCGCAATTCGAGGGCGGCCAGACGCCGTTGCATCGGCGTTTACCGCGCAAGAAGGGTTTCCGCAACCCGAACCATGTGGAGTTCTCCGTACTCAACGTAGGCGATCTGGAGAACTGGTTCGAGAGCGGCGCGGAAGTCAATATCGAGTCATTGATGGCGTGCGGAGCGATCGGCACCCTCAAAAGTGGCGGCGTCAAGATTCTGGGCGATGGCGATCTGAATGTGGCGCTCACCGTCAAGGTGAATGCGTGCAGCAAGACCGCTGCTGAGAAGATTCAGGCCGCTGGCGGTACTGTGGAGGCCATATAACAGATGCTGGAGTCGTTAGTTGCGGCATGGCGTCTTCCTGATCTCAGGAAACGCATTCTGTTCGTGTTCGGCGCGTTCGCCGTATACACACTGGGGTTGCACATACCCGTTCCCGGGATCAACCACGCAGCGCTGGAGAAGCTGTTTGCTTCGGGCGCCATGTTTGGTCTGATCGATGTGTTCTCCGGTGGCGCGTTGCGCAAGTTCACGATCTTTGCCATGGGCATCGTGCCGTACATTAACGCCTCCATCATCATGCAGCTGCTGATAGCGGCCATCCCCGCCTGGAAGGAGCTGCAGAAGGAGGGCCAGACAGGGCAGAAGGAACTTAACAAAAAGACCCGTTACCTGACGGTGGGACTGGCATTTTTCCAATCCCTGGGTATCAGCACCATGTTCCTGCATGGCGGCATTCTGACAGCAGGTGCGGTTCAGCTGGTGTTTACCTGCGTGGTGCTGACCGCAGGCACCATGTTCCTCCTGTGGCTGGGTGAACAGATCACAGAGCATGGCTTGGGTAACGGCGTATCTTTGATCATCTTCTGCAGCATCACCGCGTCGCTTCCGTGGCAGGTTGCCAAAGTGCTGGAGCAGGCCAGCGTGACCAGCTACCTCAGTCTGGTTGCATTGGGTGTTCTGTTTCTGGCCACTGTCGTGGGTATCGTGTATGTTACGCAGGCCAGCCGCAAGATCCCCATTCAGCATGCCCGCCGCGTTGTGGGTATGCGTCAGATGGGCGGGCACAGCAGTTACCTGCCGCTGAAGATAGCCATGGCCGGTGTGATCCCGATCATCTTCGCCATCTCTCTGCAGTTACTGCCGATGACCATTTTATCCGCAGTGCCGGGCGACGATGGGTTCATCGGTACTCTGAAGATGCTGTCACAACGGCTCAGTCCGGGCGACAACCCGTTGGCGCTGTTGCTTTACGCCGGCATCATCATGCTGTTCACGTACTTCTACACCGCCGTGCAGTTTGATGTGAACGACATTGCCGACAACCTGAAGAAGCACGGCAGCTACATCCCGGGGATCCGGCCGGGCAAGCCCACATCCGACTATCTGGACAAAGTCATTACACGAATCACGTTCGCCGGCGCGCTGTTCCTGGCAGCGGTCGCGGTGATTCAGTACGTAGCCCCGGGACTCACCGGCGTGAATATCGGCACCTTCTCGTTGATCGGAGGCACCTCGCTGTTGATCATGGTCGGTGTTGCATTAGAGACCATGCAGAGTATCGAGGCGCAGCTGATGATGCGCAACTACGAAGGATTCTTGAAGGACTAGGACACGCACATGATTTGGATACTACTGGGCGCACCGGGTTCCGGCAAGGGCACACAAGCGGAGAGGCTGAGTGAGGAGTTCGGGATTAAGACCATATCAACCGGCGATATGCTGCGCCAGGCCATGGCATCCGGAAGTGAACTCGGCCAGCAGGTGGAAGGGATCGTAAAAAGTGGTGCGCTCGTGCCAGATGAACTGATTTCGAGTGTGTTGCAGGCCCGGCTCGAATCCGAAGGCATCGGCGCAGGCGTCATCCTGGATGGCTTCCCCCGCACAGTGCCGCAGGCAGCCCTTCTTGACGCCATGATCGAAGCCAACCAGTGGACACTGGGAGGCGCGATTCTCTGCGATGTGCCGGTGGATGTCGTAGTGCGCCGCTTGGGCGGTCGCCGTATGTGCGCCAGCTGTCGACAGGGTTACCATGTGGAGACTCTGCCGCCGGCAAAAGAAGGCATCTGCGACAAGTGCGGCGGTGAGTTGATCACACGCGCCGACGACGCACCGGAGGCAATCCGGAAGCGTATGGCTGTGTACGAAGAGCAGACAGCACCGCTGATTGAAATCTACAAAGGGCGCAATCTGTTGCATGTGGTGGACTCGTCAGACGACGTGGACACCGTACATCAGCGGATGAGGCAGCTGTTTGTGGGACTGACCGGCTGATATGGTCATTCTGAAGACCGCGGAGGAGATCGACAAGATGCGCCGGGCAGGCCGCATCGTCGCTCAGGTGCTGCGGCAGCTCAGCGAGGTTATTGAACCGGAGGAGACCACCACCGGAGACTTGGACGTGCTCGCCGAGCAGATCTGTCGGAATCACGGCGTTGAAGCGGCTTTCAAGGGTTACCGGGGATATCCGGCCAGTTTATGTACGTCTGTGAACGAACAGGTGGTGCATGGCATTCCCGGCGACCGCAGGCTGCGCAACGGCGATATTGTCGGCATGGATTTCGGTGTGAAGCTGGACGGCTGCTACGCCGATGCCGCAGTTACCGTACCGGTGGGCGATGTCAGCGAGCAGGCCGCACGGCTGATAGAGGTCACCCGTGAGTCGCTGTATCGGGGGATAGAGGCGGCGCAGCCGGGTAACACCCTGGGTGATATCGGCGCCGCCATTCAATCGCACGTCGAAGCTGCCGGCTTCCATGTGGTCCGAGATCTGGTGGGGCATGGCGTAGGTCTCAGTCTGCATGAGGATCCGTCTGTGCCGAACGTCGGAAAACCCGGACAGGGTGCGCCGTTGAAGCCTGGGATGACATTGGCTATTGAGCCGATGATCAACTTGGGTACCTGGCGGGTTCGCTACCTGTCAGACCGGTGGACGGTTGTCGCACAGGACGGCGGACTATCGGCCCACTTCGAACACACCATCGCCATCCGCGAGGACGGCTGTGAGATTCTGACCGTGGAGGATTAGTGCCTGGTGAGACAAAAACGGACACCGCGTCGAAACGAAACACCGACAGACGACAAAGAGCGCGGACTTCAGATGGAAGGCACCGTGGTCGAAACACTGCCGAATGCGATGTTCCGCGTTCAGGTAGGTGAGGGGCATGTGGTGCTGGCGCATGTATCGGGGAAGATGAGGATGCACTTTATCAAAATCCTTCCCGGTGACCGCGTAGCGGTGGAGTTGTCACCATATGATCTCGCCAGGGGGCGCATCACATATCGGTATAAATAGGAGCACCGGTAACGGACGCCGGTAAATACGGACTTGCCCGAGCGACACGAATCCGATATAATACATGTTTGCGTGTCGCATGAGGCCCGAGGGCCCCGGGGGCAGGCCAGAAACGCTAAGAGGTTCAGACAGGATGAAAGTCAGAGCATCCGTTAAAAAGATGTGCGCCGACTGTAAGATCATCCGACGCGAAGGCGTTGTGAGGGTGATCTGCAAGCGGTATCCCAAGCACAAACAGCGACAAGGCTAAGGAGGCAGCATTTGGCACGCATAGCGGGAATCGACCTTCCCCGGGACAAGCGGGTCGAGTATGCGCTTCCGTACATATACGGGATCGGTTTGACCTCCTCTCGCAAGATCCTGACTCAGTGCGGAATCGACTACTCAACACGCGTACGTGAGTTGAGCGACACCGAGATCGCCCGGCTTCGCGAAGTGATAGAGAACGAGTACCGTATCGAGGGTGAGTTGCGCCGTGAGGTTCAGATGAATATCCGGCGCCTGATGGAGATAGGGTGCTACCGAGGGCTGCGCCACCGTAAGGGTCTGCCCGTTCGCGGTCAGCGCACGCGCACCAATGCGCGAACCCGCAAGGGTAAGAAGCGCACCGTGGGTACCCGCAAGGGTAAGAAGTAGGCAGGAGGCGTTCGACAGATGGCAAAGAAAGTAACGGCCACCCGCCAAAAGGCGAAGCCGAAAAAGAACATAGCGCAAGGTGTTGCGCATATCAGTTCCACCTTTAACAACACGATCGTCTCCATCAGCGATGTTCGCGGAGCCGTGATCTCCTGGTCATCGTCTGGCCACGTGAACTTCAAGGGCTCACGCAAGAGTACTCCGTTTGCCGCTCAGTTGGCTGCGGAGGACTGCGCCAAGAAGGCCATGGAGCATGGTGTGCGCAAGGTGGACGTGCAGGTGAAGGGGCCGGGGCCCGGTCGCGAAACCGCTATCCGGGCGATCCAGGCTGCCGGTATCGACGTAATGTCGATCCGCGATGTGACCCCGGTTCCGCACAATGGATGTCGGCCGCCCAAGGCACGGCGCGTGTAACGCAGGAGAGGACTAACCTATGTCAGTAAAAGAACCGCGGTGCCGACAGTGCCGACGTGAGGGCGCCAAACTGTACTTGAAGGGCGACCGCTGCTACACCAAAGCGTGTTCCATGGACCGCGAAGGACGCCGGGAACCGCCCGGACAGCACGGTGAGCGCGCCGCTATGAAGAAACTGACCGAATACGGCAAGCAGCTGCGCGAGAAGCAGAAGCTGCGGCGCATATATATGGTGGAAGAGGGCATCTTCCGTCGGTACGTGAGCGAGGCAGAGCGACGTCAGGGCGTGGCAGGAGAGAACCTGTTGCAGCTGCTGGAGACCCGCCTGGACAACGTGATCTACCGGATGGGGCTGGCCGTGTCACGGGCTCAGGCGCGACAGATCGTGGGACACGGTTTTGTGGCGCTGAACGGCCGTAAGGTCGATGTACCGTCCATTCAGGTGCGTGTCGGTGACGTGATCACCGTCCGTGAGTCCAAACGTAACTCAGTGTTGATGAAGAACGCGATCGCCAATCGGCCGGCGAACTCAACGCCTGCATGGCTGGAGTTCTCGAACACCGATTATGAGGGGCGCGTCGTCGCGTTGCCGACGCGCGATCAGATTAACACTGATGTTCGGGAGCAGGTCATCATCGAATTCTACTCCAGGTAATACCGTACAGGCCGTTCGCTCCGTACCTCGCGCACGGAGCGTCGGTGGAACCGACGGTACCGGGAACGGCGATGACAGGAGGCTATAGCCCGATATATGAATGACACGATAATCGGTCCTCGCATCAACATAGTCGAAATGAACGAGTGCTACGGCAAGTTCGTGGTTGAGCCGCTGGCCCGCGGCTACGCCACCACCCTGGGCAACGCCATGCGGCGTATGATGCTCAGCTCTGTGCCGGGCGCTTCCTTGAGCGCCATCCAGATAGATGGCGTGTTTCATGAGTTTTCGACGCTGCCGGGAGTCAAAGAGGACACTACTGAGCTGATCCTGAACCTGAAGGATGTCTCGGTAAAGAGTTACAGACAGCTTGAGCCGAACGAATCCGTGATTCTCGAACTGGATGTCCAGGGTGAGGGTGTCGTTACCGCAGCGGACATCAGATGCCCGGAGGATGTCGAGGTCGTCAATCCGGAAGTGTACCTGTGTACGCTGAGCGGGGAGAATGCACGGCTGCAGATGCAGATCCATGTTCAAACCGGAATCGGCTATGTGCTTCCCGATAAAGTTGTCCTTCCCGCCAATGTGCAGAATACCATCGGTGTGATCCCGATTGGCGCGCATTTTTCACCGGTGGTGAAGGTTAATCACATCGTGGAGTCCACACGTGTTGGCTTTCAGACCGATCTGGAGCGGCTAACCATTGAGGTATGGACTAACAACACCATTACCCCCATAGAAGTGGTCCGGACTGCCGCCAACGTGTTGATCTCTGCGTTTACCCTGTTCACCAAACTGGGTGAAGCGCGAGATCTGCAGACGGTGCCCGGGCTGGAGAACGTACCTGAGATACCCTTGCAGCAGTTGGGGTTTACATCACGTACGCAAAACTGCCTCAGTCGCGCCCAGTGTTCCACGCTACGCGATCTGGTCTGCCTGAGCCAATCGGACCTGATGGGTATCCGCAACTTCGGCGAGAAGTCTTTGCGTGAAGTACGTGAGGTGCTGTATCAGCGCGGACTGACGTTGCGTGGTGACAGCCTGGAGCGTGTGGGTGAGGATCTGCCCGAGTCGGCTTCCCATGACACGCAGATCGGCTTGGATGCCCCGGACGCTGACGGTCAAGCGGAACAGGCCCTAGACAACACGGCAGCGGCGTCTGAAACATCCACTGAGACGGAGGCGGTTCAAGCCGATGTGGACGCCGTAGCAGACCCCGAAGACAGCGCCGCGGCTGACGGCTAACAACGAGTGAGAAGTAGGAGACACAATAGATGAGACACCGAGTGGCTCACCGGAAGCTGGGGCTGCCCACTGATCAGCGTATGGCGCTGCTGCATGGGCTGGTTCAACAGCTGTTTATCCATGAATCGATCAAGACGACCGTGACGCGCGCCAAAGAGGTGCAGCCGATCGCCGAGAAGATCATCACGCTGGCCAAGCGCGACGATCTGCATAGCCGGCGACTGGCGTTCCGCATTCTGCGCGACGAGAGCCTGGTGCGGCGCGTGTTCACAGAGATTACTCCCCGGTTCGCCAGCCGCAACGGCGGATATACCCGGCGGATACGTTTAGGACAGCGTCGGGGTGACGCCGCGATGATCGCCATCTTGGAGCTGGTGCAGTAGCATCAGCTCTGCGGGCACCGGCATGCGTCGCATCGCAGCGCTTGTGGAGTATGATGGAACCGCGTTTCACGGGTTTCAAATCCAGCGTGGCGAACGCACCGTGCAGCAGGTGCTGGAACAGGCAGTCAGCCGTATCACAGGTACTGAGGTGCGGGTGACAGGCGCCGGAAGGACCGACGCCGGGGCCCATGCAATGGGCCAGGTTGTGCACTTTGATACACAGAACAGCATACCGGAGGACCGATGGGCGGATGCCCTGAACGCCTCGCTTCCCGGAGATGTGTCCGTGCGGGGCTGTGCCTGCGTAGCGCAGGACTTTCATGCCCGCTTCCAGGCGATCGGCCGGGAGTACCGGTATACGGTTTGGAACAGCAGCAGACGTTCTGCGAGCCGCCGGTTGTATACATACCGGGTCGGGCACCCGCTGGATGTCGCCCTGATGGATCGTGCCGCGCGCGCTTTACAAGGCACATGGGATTTCCGTGGCTTCGCCAGTGATCCAGACCGGTACCGGTCCACCGTGCGGCGCGTGTTCACTGCCCGGGTAACGGCGGAGGGGCAGCTGGTGGTGTTTCGGATTGACGCGGAGGGTTTTCTGCAAGGGATGATCCGAAGCATCATGGGTACGCTGATTGATATCGGTTCAAGGCGCAGTGAACCGGAGCGTGTACAGGAAATCCTGAACACAGGCGAGAGAGACAAGGCCGGAGCCTGCGTGCCGGCATGCGGATTATGCCTGCACAGAGTCAGGTATCCGGGTGGTGAACCCCGGTGGCGATAGCAACAGACGGAGCAACCAAAGGACGAGTGACCAACATGAAAACGTTTTCGACAAAGCCAAGTGATATCACGCGGCAGTGGTATGTCGTAGATGCAACGAACGTGCCGCTGGGGCGACTCGCTGTAGAGGTTGCCAAGATACTGCACGGCAAGCATAAGCCCATCTTTGTACCGAACCTGGACACCGGTGACCACGTCATAGTGATCAACGCGGGTAAGGTGCGTCTGTCAGGGCGGAAGGCTGAAGAGCGTATCTACTGGCATACCCTCTGGCCGGGTGGTTTGCGATCCATCACCAAAGGTGACATGCTCGTGCGGAACGCCACCAAGCTGGTTCGGCGCAGCGTGAAAGGGATGCTGCCCAGCAACAAGCTCGGTGACGCCATGATCACCAAATTGAAGATCTATGAGGGACCGCAGCATCCGCATGAGGCTCAGCAGCCCATCGAGCTGAAGATCGACGCACGGAATGGGGAGTGACGTATAGATGGCAACCGCAATGAGATTGTACGCGACTGGGCGCCGGAAGACGGCAGTGGCCCGTGTGTGGGTCATGCCGGGTACCGGTAAGGTACAGATCAACGGCCGCGAGTTGAGTGAATACGTGGGCCGCCGCACCCTGGAAGTCATGGTGATGCAGCCCTTCGAGGTCACCGGTACTGTCGGCCAGTTCAACGTGGTCGCAACCTGCAAAGGGGGCGGCATCAGTGGACATGCCGGTGCGGTACGGCACGGAATCGCCCGCGCATTACAAGATATTAGCCCAGAGGCGTATCAGACCTTGCGCCGAGGCGGCTATGTGACCCGGGACCCGAGGGTCAAGGAGCGGAAGAAGTACGGTCTCAAGCGAGCCCGACGCGCGTTCCAGTGGTCCAAGCGCTAAAGCCTTTCAGGCTGAGCAAACACATCCGGCAGCCCTCGTCGTGACGACGAGGGCTGCGCGTTTTTTGGGGGGTAAATGAGCGAGCCAAAACAGGCGGGTCTGGAAACACGTGCGGTACGCGCCGGTTTGCATCCGGAGCGTTGGGAGGGCGCCGTTCAGCCCCCGTTATACCAGGCCTCGACGTACGAACTGCATGAGATCGACCAGATTGGCGAGGGATGGATCTATTCGCGCCTGGGCAATCCCAACCGCAACAGCTTTGAGGAGGCTGTCTCAGCGCTGGAGCAGACACGGCACAGCATGGCGTACCCTAGCGGGGTATCGGCCGTCAACGCGGTGTTTGATCTGGTGCAGCCGGGTGAGCACATTGTCTGTTCGGAGCATGTGTACGGCGGCAGTTGGGTTCTGCTGATGCAGGAGGTCACCCGCCGCGGTGTGGATGTCAGCATGGTGGACATGCGCGATCTGGATGCCGTACGGGCTGCATGTCGGCCCGGCACCCGACTGATATGGATGGAGAGCCCAACGAACCCCACCCTGGAGGTGCTGGATGTCGCTGCACTGGCGGATATCGCACGGGCTGCAGGCGCGCTCTCGGCGATAGACAACACATTTGCCACACCGGTGCTTCAGCGTCCTGCGTGTCTGGGTGTGACCCTGGTCGTACATAGTGTCACCAAATACCTGAACGGACACAGCGACGTCGTGATGGGGTCGGTGTCACTGAACGATGACGCGCTGTACCAGCGTATGAGTGCGCGCCAGCGGCGGGTAGGAGCCGTTGCTGGTCCATTTGATTGCTGGCTGGCCTTACGCGGGTTGCGAACGCTGCATCTGCGCATGCAGACGCACTGCCGCAACGCCTTGACGGTGGCCAGAGCGCTGGAAGGTGCGCCGGGAGTATCTCGCGTGTACTATCCGGGATTGCCCCAGCATCCGGCGCACGATCTTGCCAGCCGGCAGATGGGCGGTCTGTATGGAGGGGTTGTCTCGGTGGAACTGCAGGACGGCCGGCCAGCGGTGGACCGGTTCTTCCGCAGAACACAGTGGTTCCGGCTGGCCGCCAGCTTGGGAGGCGTGGAGTCGATGGCCAACTATCCGGCAGCCCTGTCTCACGCCAACATGAGCGCAGAACAGAGGCAACGCACCGGTGTCACGGATGGACTGATACGGCTGTCTGTGGGAATCGAGTCAGTGAACGACCTGGTGGACGATCTGCTTCACGCGATCGCTCCCTGATGCGTGCTGCCATAGACCGATGCCGATTGTCGGGGTGCGAAATCCGGAAGATGCCGATATACTGATGCACCGGAGCGATAGAAAATGCAGGGATGACACCTGTGGTGAGTGTCATCAACAGGATGCTGCCGGCTTGTCTATTGTTCGACACAGGATGAGGAGGTCAGATCTGATGGAGGCCAAGGTACGCGTGCTGGTGTGGAATGAGTTCCGGCACGAGAAACTGCATGACGCGGTGAGTCGGATCTATCCTGACGGGATCCATGCAGCGATCGCCGCCGGATTGGGCGGTTGCGAGGCGCTGGAGGTTCGTACCGCTATCCTGGACGAACCGGAGCATGGCCTGACAGAAGAGGTGCTGCAGAACACCGATGTGTTGACCTGGTGGGCACATATGGCGCATCAGGATGTGGATGACGCCATTGTCGAGCGGGTGTATAACCGGGTGCAGGAGGGCATGGGCATCATCGTGTTGCACTCCGGACATTTCTCGAAGATCTTCCGCCGACTGATGGGTACGCACTGCTCATTGAAATGGCGTGAGAAAAACGAGAAGGTGCGTGTTTGGAATATCGCACCTTCGCACCCCATCACTCAAGGCATTCCGGAGTACTTCGAACTGGCCAATGATGAGATGTACGGCGAACCGTTCGCCATTCCGGAGCCGGAAGCCACGCTGTTCATATCGTGGTTTGAGGGCGGCGAGGTCTTCCGCAGCGGCTGTATCTGGCGGCGAGGCGCCGGTCGGGTGTTCTACTTCTGTCCGGGACACGAAACCTATCCCGTATACTACAACCCCACGATTATTCGCATACTGCAGAACGCCAGTGTGTGGGCCGCCGGGACACGGTCGCGGGTGCCGTTTGCTTGTCCGCACACGGATGAACTGGAGACGATCGCTCCGCGGGACATCGATCTGACGTATCTTCCTGATGCGATTAAGGCACGGATGGAGAGTCAATAATGGCGGGTGAGTTGAAAGTCGGCGTCATCGGCTTGGGCATGGGGCGGGTGCACCTGGAAGGGTACCAGTCACATCCGGGATGCAGTGTAGTCGCCATTTGTGACACCGATATCGATCGGCTGGAGCAGGTGGGAAAGCACTTCCGCATCGCTGGGCGTTACACCGATGCAGCAGTTATGTTCGCCAAAGAGCAACTGGATGTGGTGAGTATCGCGGTGCCCAATACATACCACAAACCGTTGACCTTGCAGGCGCTGCAGGCGGGTTGTCACGTGCTTTGCGAAAAACCGATGGCCATGAACGCCGCCGAGGCCGAAGATATGCTGGCAGCGGCGACAAAGGCCAAACGGCGGTTGATGATCAATTTCTCATTTCGGTTCATCGATCAGTCGCAGGCCTTGAAACGAGAGGTCGACACAGGTATCCTGGGCGACATCTACTTCGGACGCACGCTGTGGCTGCGCAGGCGGGGCATGCCCGGCTTTGGCGGATGGTTCGGTACCAAGGCGCTGTCCGGCGGCGGTCCGCTGATTGACTTGGGGGTCCACCGGCTGGATCTGGCCCTGTGGCTGATGGGATACCCGAAGCCGGTGTGGGTCATGGGGAACACGTGGAATGCCATTGCGGGTCCATTGGCGGCTAAGGCGCAAAAGACGTTCGACGTGGAGGACTTCGCGGCCGGGATGATCCGGTTTGAGAACGGCGCCATGCTGGAAGTCGAAGCTTCCTGGGCCAGCAACATCGGCGACAACGAGATGGTGGAGACCCGCCTGCTGGGCACCAAGGGGGGACTGCTTCAGAAGACCGGCGAGGACTGGCGGGTGACAGCCGAGATCTACACGGAACGCAACGGTTGCCAGTACGACACCCGGCTGCATCCGCCGGTTCCCGGATCGTGCAGCAGCATGTACCACTTCATCCAGTGCATTCAGGATGGCGTGGCGCATGATGCGGACGCCGAACAGGGGCTGGTTGTCATGCGTCTGCTGGATGCGTTATACCGGAGCGCAGAGTCGGGGGAGCCGGTCAAACTGGCCTGACGCCTCGTAACTCCAGACAAGCGGGGAGGACGGGCGGCGCCCGCCTCCCCGGTCTCAAGACGCATTGAGCGCTGTCAGGAACGCACCCCCAGGCGTTTCAGGATCACCATCATGGGGCACCAGTTGGTCAGCGCTGACTGGGCAAGGTTCAACCCCACGAACGCCGTAAACCAGTACCAGCCCGGGTGTACCCAGTGACCCAGTCCCACGCTCAGCAGAATGAAAAGACCCGCGATCAACCGCAGGTACCTGTCCACCGTCATACCGCTTCGCCTCCTTCTATCGTTACCGCACGTCCCTGCTTCAACATGAAGTAGAGCACCGGCACCGCGAATCGTGATAGCAGCGTCGAGGCGATCTCACCAGCCATCAGAGCGATCGCCAGCCCTTGGAAGATGGGGTCAAACAGAATGACCGCTGACCCGACGATGACCGCCGCTGCCGTCAGCAGCATCGGTCGGAAGCGCGTGGCGCCGGCGTCGATTACGGCCTGGTCCAACGGCAGACCGTGACGCATGCGCAACTCAATAAAGTCCACCAGGATGATCGAGTTCCGTACGATGATGCCGGCGCCGGCGATGAAGCCGATCATACTGGTCGCGGTGAAGAACGCTCCCATGGCGGCGTGAGCGGGCAGAATCCCCACCAGCGTCAGCGGGATGGGCGCCATGATCACCAGCGGTATCCGGAACGACTGGAACCAGGCTACCACCAGTATGTAGATCAGGACCAGCACGGCGGCGAACGCGATCCCTAAGTCGCGGAACACTTCATAGGAGATATGCCACTCACCGTCCCACTTCATCTCCGGCCGGGCGTCGCTGGTGGGCAATCGGGTACTTAACACGTTTAACCCGCCGCCGTCCTCAAGCCTGAACTGGCCGATCTGCCGGTTCATGGCCAGGATCGCATACACCGGGCTTTCGCGTCGTCCGGACACATCACCTGTCACATAGATCACCGGCATCAGGTTCTTGTGGTAGATGGCGGTGTCTGGCGTCTCGTCAACCGGTCTCACCAACTCAGACAGAGGCACCAGTCGGCCGGTCCGCGATGGCACGGTGTACTGCGTCAGATCCGACAGGGTGGCGCGTTGACTACGCGGCAAGCGCAGGGTGATCGGGACGTCCTCATGCGCCAATGTGTCGTGCAGCAGTCCAAACGATGCAGCACCCAGAACGGCTTGAATGGTGCGGTTCACCGTGCCGACGTCAACGCCTGAGAGTGCGGCTTTCTCCATATCAACCGCCAGGTTCCATGAAGGTCGATGGTCGTCACGGTACCAGTCCACATCGGTGACGCCTTCCGTACTGTGAAATACCTGCTTTACCCGAGCAGCCACCGCTTCCCGCGTCTCCGGAGTCGGCCCGTATATCTCAGCAACCAGCGTTTGCAGCACCGGAGGTCCCGGAGGAACTTCGGCGATCTTCACACGCACGCCCAGTTCTTTACCCAAGCGCTCCACATCCGGGCGGATACGGCGTACGATGTCGTGACTCTGCGCTTTGCGGTTGTGTTTGGGTGTGAGATTGACTTGGATGTCTCCCTGCCAGGGCATTCGGCGATCAAAGTAATGACGCACCAACCCGTTGAAGTTGTACGGCGCGGCTGTTCCAGTATAGATCTGATAGTTGTCGACTTCCGGCTCCCGGGCGATGCGCACCGCGAGCGACCGCGCAGCGGCCAGCGTCTGTTCCAGACTGGCGCCAGTCGGCATGTCGACGATGACCTGGAATTCGCTTTTGTTGTCAAACGGCAGCATCTTCACGATGACAGCACCCAGCGGGACCAGCGACATGGCGGCCACTAGCAGGAGCGCCACACCGGCCAGGAATCCGAACCGCACGCTTCGGCGATGCAGCAGCGGATCCATGATGCGTTTGTATAAGCGTGTCATGAGGTCGTCGGGCGCTGCCTCATGGTCTCCATGATCGGCATGCGCTGATCCATGCGGTGTGCGTCCCAGCAGTCTGACCGCTGCCCAGGGGGTGACGATGAACGCCACCAGCAGCGAAAAGATCATGGCCGCGGTCGCTCCCACGGGTATCGGACGCATGTACGGCCCCATTAAGCCGCCCACGAATGCCATGGGTAGGATCGCTGCGATCACCGCGATCGTGGCCAATATGGTGGGGTTACCCACCTCATCGACGGCCTCAATGGCCACCTGCAAGCGTGAACGCGTTTGGTTCGCCGGCATGCGCATGTGGCGCACAATGTTTTCCACCACGACGATGGCGTCATCTACCAGGATGCCAATGGAGAAGATCAAGGCGAACAGGGTGATCCGGTTCAATGTGTATCCGACCAGATAGAACACCAGGAGCGTTAATGCCAGCGTGACTGGGATCGCCACAGCGACGACGAGAGCCTCCCGCCGTCCCAGTGCGATGCCAATGAGTATGGTCACCGACACGACGGCAATCATCATGTGGAACAGCAACTCGCCCGACTTCTCGGCTGCTGTCTCACCGTAGTTGCGCGTGATGGTGATGGTGACATCAGACGGGATCACCCGGCCGCGCAACGCCTCAACGCGCGCCATCACGGCGTGAGCCACATCGATCGCATTGGTGCCCTGACGCTTGGCTACCGAGATGGTGACCGCCGGTTCAGTGGGCCGGGTGACATGGTCGCCGCCTGACCCGAACAGAACGTATTGTTTCGCTTCTTCAGGACCATCCTGGATGGATGCGATGTCGCCCAGACGTACCGGCCTGCCCTCGGGCGCGGCCACCACCAGTTCGTGCATCTGATGCACATTACGCAGATGGCTTCCCGATGTGACCGCCTGCCGTTCGTCCTGCGTATCCATACCCGAAGTCTGCGCACGTTGGTTGTGCGCATCTACCGCCATCCCCACGGCGTCAATGCTCAGGCCCCAGGCCTCCAGTCGGGCGCGGTCGAGTTCAATCCGGACCTCGCGTCTGCGTCCCCCGATGATGTGCGTCTCAGACACATTAGGTGTCTGCTTGATAGTATCCTCAACACGTGCGGCTATCTGCCGCAGCAGGTAATCGTCCAAGCGCCGGCTGTGCAGCGTCACCGCCAGTATGGGCACATCATCAATGGAGCGCGGCTTGATGATAGGCTGCGACGCGCCGGGCGGGATGATGTCGAAGTGGGACTGCAGCTTTTCACGCAGCCGGACAAAGGCCGCTTCCTGGTTCTCACCCACGTAGAACCGCACGATCACCATGGACTGCCCGGGCATGGATGTGCTGTAGACGTACTCCACTCCAGGGACTTCCCAGATCAGCTTCTCCATCGGCGACGTGACGCGCCGTTCCACTTCGGCCGAAGTCGAACCCGGCATGGATACGATCACATCGGCCATGGGGACGATGATCTGCGGCTCCTCTTCTCGAGGGGTCTTCATCACCGCGAACAGGCCAAGCAGCAGCGAGGCGATGATGATCAACGGTGTGAGCTTGGAGTTGATAAATGCTGCCGCCAGCTTGCCGGAAGGGCCGGTGTTCATGGCGCCACCTGCCTTGAGCGGACCCGGTCGCCCTCGGAGAGACGCCCCTTACCGGATGCAACGATCACATCACCCGGCTTCAAACCGGTTGTCACCTCTATACGCTCACCATGGGGCTGCCCCACGGTCACCATGCGCAGGCGCACCACGTCGTTATCCACGACCCACACCATATGCAACCCCTGTTCTTCCCAGACAGCGCTGGCAGGCGCCACCAGCGCATACCGGGTCCCGCGGGGGATACGCACGCGACCATACAGCCCGCTGACAGCAGCGCTCAGCCCGGGCAGTTCGTACCGCGCGGTAAGTGTGTGCGTCTGCGGATCAGCCGACGGTGTCACCTCGCGCAGGCGGGCAGTCCATCGGGTATCCAGCGCTTCTATTGTTATATCCGCCGTCATGCCTGGCTTCAACGCTGCGGCCTGGCTGGCTGGAATCGTCGCCGTGAACAACAACGGCCGTGATTCTATCTGCAAGATGGGCGCGCCCGGTGATGCGAGATCGCCGGGATCCATCAACCGACGGGTCACCACGCCATCGAACGGGGCGGAAATCGTCGCATATTCGCGACTCACCTGTGCCGCGGTGAGCGATGCGCGGCTCTGCGCCACCTGTGCCCCCGCCGCGCGCGCCTCCTGTTGTCGCACTTCGGCCTGCACTGAGGCGGCTATGGCTGATTTCAAGGCGGTGCGCGCTTGGGCAAGCTCAGACTGCGCCTGGCGAACGCCTTCTTCAGCCTGTCTCAGTTCTTCCGCGCGGCCGCCTTCTTCAGCCATGCTCTGCGACTGTCTGGCTGCCTGCAGTTGCGCCTTGGCGACATCGGCCTGCGTCTGAGCCGCCTCATACGCTTGCAGGCCGATGGCTCCTTCATGAAGCAGACGCTCCATGCGTGCGCGGTTGGACTCCGCCAGGTTGTACTGCGCCTGGGCCTGAGACACTGCCAGCACTGCCTGCTCGCGTTCCTGACGCCGGGGGCCCGTTCGGACCATGTCCAGCCGGGCCTGTGCCGCTTGAACGCCGGATTCGCTCTGGTGAACACGGGCTTCGGCCTGTTCAATACGTGTCTGTACCAGCGTGCGCTCCAGCTTCGCCACCGCTTGGGCGCTGCGGTGCGCTTCCTGTGCAGCGCTGACGTTGGCCTGCGCGACAGCGACCGAAGCGTCCAGATCGCGTGACTCGACTGTGGCGAGCAACTGACCACGCCGGATGCGGTCACCCTCACGGACCAGAACGGTGTTCACCCGACCGGATGTACGCGTGCTTAAGGTAGCCTGCAGGTCCGGACTGGTTCGGCCTACAGCCTCCAAGGCATCCGTTACCGGTTCATTGCGCACAGCAATCACATCAACGGTTCTGGGTTTTGCCTCTGGTTTTGCGGCGGATCCGGCGTGCATCCTGGCTATGCCCATGATTGCGATCACCAGTAGTCCACCGGCCAGTGCGATGGGTATCAGTCGGCGAGGTTGCATACTTTGCTCCTGTGCTGCGTTGATATCTGTCACCCTGTTAGAGTCACGGTCGTAGTCTGGCGATGCACCAACAGGATGGATGACAGGGTAAGCTTGTAGGCGTGAACCGGTAATTCGGCGCCTGTACACGCCAGTGCAGGGAAGGAACTTCCCAAGTGGATGGCGTATGAACCCCTTGCGCCGTCTGCAAGAGCAACAGGCGCTTGTCAACTCGCAACGATGGAGGTGCGGCGTGGATGTTTATGAACTGATCAGCCAACGGCACAGTATCCGCAGCTACACGGACGCTCCTGTTCCGGATGAGGCCTTGAACCGGATACTGGAAGCAGTCCGCTTGGCGCCGTCTGCATGCAACCTGCAGCCATGGCGTTTCTATGTGGTGCGTGACAAAGCGGTGCAACAGGCGATGTTTCCGCATGAACGCCACCGGTGGATTATCGACAAGACTCCGATAGTCATAGTGGCCTGTTCCATCCCTCGGCGCGCATGGGTGCGCGCTGTGGACGGTAAGAACCACTGCGACATCGATGTGGCGATCGCCATGGAACACCTGGTCTTGGCAGCCACTCACGAAGGACTGTCGACATGCTGGATCTGCGCCTTCGATCCGACGGCGATCCGCGAAGCGCTGAACCTGCCACCGGATGAAGAGCCGGTAGCGGCTACGCCGTTGGGCTATGGGGATGGCGAGGCCAGACCGAGGCAGCGGAAGTCGTTGGAGGACATCGTCTCGTTCGTGTAACTCCATGCAGTACTGACCGCTCAGGAGCCTGACCAATGTACAGAGACCGTATGACCCCGCGTGAGCGGTGGCTGGCCGTCTTGCGCCGCGAGCGACCGGACCGGGTGCCGATGGACATATGGAGCACCAGCGAGGCTTTCGAGAAGCTGATGCGGCATCTGGGCGTTTCGAGTGTAGATGAAACGCTCGCTGCATTGCATATCGATGCGCCATACACGCTGAATGCCCGTTATGTTGGCCCGGAGTTGCCAGCAGGCGAGAACGAATTTGGATGTCGTTTCACGCAGGTTGATTACGGCACAGGAACCTATTCGGAGATAACCCATTACCCGCTGGCACACTTTCGGTCAGTGGCAGAGATCCAGGCGGAGTATCGATGGCCTGAACCCGATTGGTGGGTCTACGATCACATCCCTGAAGAGGTCGAACGTGCGGGTGACAGGCCCATCCGCGGCGGAGGTTCCGAGATATTTCTTGCGTACTGCACGCTGCGAGGGCAGGAACAGGCCTTTATGGATCTGGTGGAAGATCCGGATTTAGTGCACTACTGCCTGGATAAACTCTTGCACTTGGCCTACGAGAACACACGTCGCATACTGGAAGCCGCCGGCGGGGCCGTGATGATCTGCTATGTGGCTGAGGACTTGGGATGCCAGGAGTCGCTGATGTTCTCACCCCAACAGATCCGGACCTTTTTACTGCCGCGGATGCGCCTGATGGCGGATCTGGTGCACCGGCATGGAGGATGGGTGTTCACGCACAGCGACGGCGCAGTTCGAGCAATCATTCCGGATCTGCTGGACATGGGGATGGATGTGCTGAACCCGGTACAGTGGCGCTGTCGCGGTATGGAGCGCGAAGGCCTGAAGGCCGACTTCGGCGATCGGTTGATCTTCCACGGCGCTGTGGATAACCAACAGACGTTGGCGTTCGGTTCGGTGGACGATGTCCGCAGGGAAGTGGCCGATAATCTGCGCATCCTGGGCGCAGGGGGCGGTTATATCCTGGCTCCCTGTCATAACATACAACCGGTCAGCCCGCCGGAAAACATCGTGGCGATGTACGAAGAGGGGTATCTGCTGGGCCGTACCTGATCCCGGACCCGGTGGACCGAACGGCGGCTGAACGCCCGAGTATGCAGTCCAAAAATACAGTGATATAATGCTGAAAGATGGCAATTGGATTGCAATCGGTTGATTAACAGACCGGGTGGAGGGCGTACGATGCCGGATAGGAAAACCATAACGGATTTTCTGCGTTCGCATGTATTGCGACGTGAGGAAGTGGATGCGTTTCTGGATCCCCAGGCGCCTCATTGGGCCCGTTTCGATGCCGAACTGGGTTATGTGCTGCACGATTGCACGGTACAGGACGGCATGGACGGCTCGTATACCATTGGTACCTATCTCAGCACCGGTGAGCGCCGGGTGATCAACTACGCCGAGTTGCCGTGCCGCTTGTCGTGTTTCGGCGACAGCTTCACCATGTGCCACCAGGTCAGCGATTCGGAGACTTGGGAAGAGTATCTCGCCGGGCATCTGGGAGAACCGGTACGCAACTATGGGGTGGGTGGATACGGCGTCTACCAGGCATATCTGCGGCTCAAGCGGGTCGTTCATCAGGGACGCGGGACAGCCTACATGCTGTTGAACGTGTTCGGCATGGATGATCATTTTCGCAGCCTGGACGCGTGGCGCCGTCCCCGCTGCGGCGACTGGTTCCAAACCAATCCTCCTATGCTCTTCCACGCCAACCCATGGAACCATGTCCGGTTCAACCTCACCACAGGGGAACTGGAAGAAAGAGCGTCGCTCTGTCCCACACCGGAGTCTTTGTACCAGTTGTGCGATGAAGCGTGGGTGCTGGATACGTTCCACAATGATGTGGCGCTGCAGATGCATCTGGGCTGCACTGGGCAGTATGAAGTGGAAACCGCCCAAATGCGCCGGCTGGCGGATGTCCTGGGGGCGCCGTTTGACGCGGCTGCAGGAGCCGAAGCCGTACGGGAACTGCAGCGGGTTGCCGGGCTGAAGGCTACCATGGGGATCATCGAATGGGCCTGCGCATTCTGTGCCGGTGAAGCAATCCAGCTGCGGGTGATGCTGACCCATGGGTATCCTGAGTTATACGGTGCGTTAAGCGGTTGGCCGCGCCCTGACCGGGAACTGGTCGACTGGTTGAGGGAGCGTGACCGGTTGATATTCGACGTGGCCGACAGCCACATTGAGGACATCCGGGACTTCAATATTACGGTTGAGCGGTATCTGCAGCGTCTGATGATCGGCCATTACAATCCGGCAGGCAACCACTTTCTGGCGTATGCGCTGAAGGACGCCATGGTGGATTGGTTGGACCCCAAACCGCGCACCTATCCGCACAAGGGTGAGACGCTGCGGTTCGACGGATACCTGCTTGGGCTGGATAATCCCGGCCGCGTAACCAGCGCCTAGATGGCGCTCATCCAGCGATAGGAGAGCTCATGAACTCCCTGCGTGAAGACCTGAACGCATACCTGCAGCAGCTGACCAACATTGATGCACACGAGCACTTGATGCCCGAACGCGGTCGTGTGGCCAGGCAGATCGACGTCTTGAGTCTCTTATCGTTATACGCCTGGTTCGATCTGATGTCTGCCGGACTGCCTACCAAGGGGCTGAAGACGGCAATCGGTGACAACTATCTTACAGATCATCGGGTGCCGTTGGAAGAGAAGTGGAACCGTGTCTGGCCCTACATCCAGCGCATCAAGCACGGATCCTATTACAGGGCCACGGCGATCGCACTGCGCGATCTGTACGGGATTGCCGACCTCAACGAACGGACCTGGCGTGAGGCGAACGAGCGAGTCAGCGCGGCGAACCGGCCTGGCCTGTACCGGTCCATACTGCGTGATCGATGTCATATCCGTACCTGCCTGGTGCAGAACGGCGCCATACTGGACCAAGATCCGGCCGATCTGTTCACACCCGTCTTAGGGTCCGTCCCGCTTCATGCCACCCCCAACCGTGCGTTCGCTGACTATCTGGGCGCTGAGAGCGGCGTGCCTGTTACCGACCTGGATACCTATCTAAAGGCGTATGGGATGTACCTGGACAAGGTGCGGAGCCAGGGAGCGGTGGGAGTCAAGATACGCAGTTGTGCGATGGTGCGCCCGGACATGGATGACGCGAGAAGCGCCTTTCAGGATGCGCTGCGCGGTGCACCCGCGGCCCCGGTGCTGGCTTGCACGGTGCTCGACTTCGTATTACGTTGGGCCGGTGAACATGACTGGCCGGTAGCCGTTCATTGCGGTGTCTGGGATGACTTCCGCACAGTGAACCCGCGGCAGATGCTGGATATCGTACCGGCCTATCCGCAGACTCGTTTCGACCTGTA
>CAZHSN010000044.1:0-23488 GCA_964535125.1 uncultured bacterium | reverse complement strand
GAACATCACCCGATGCGCGCCCTGCGCGCGGATGAGCGCCGTCAGCTGGTCATCGGGCAGTTCGTGGGTGTACGAGGTGTCGAGCCAGCAGTTGCGTCCCAGCAGGTGGCGCTCCATCTCATCCCACATGTCCCAGCCGCCCATATGCGCCGCCACCAGCTTCAGATCCGGCGCCATGTCCAGCATTGCTGCTATGCGTTCGGGCGTAGCATGCACCGGTTCTGGCAAACCGACGTCTCGACCGGCATGCAGCAGCACGATCAGCGAGGCGTCCGCCAGCGCCCGGTAAAGGGCGCGAAATTGCGGCTGATGCGGTTCGAATTGCTGATAGTCGGGATGCAGCTTCACGCCGCGAAATCCCGCTGCGACCAGTTCATCAATGACCGGCCGCCAGTCGCCGAAAGGGTGCAGAGCGCCAAAGGCGATCAGCTGCGGCCACTCCTGGGCGACCGACCGCGCAAACGCGTTGATCGCAGGCACTTGGGCCGGTTGTGTGGCCACCGGCAATGTGACACAGCGCGCAATACCGGCATCGTTGGCCGAACGGATCAGATCAGCGGCGGTTCCATCGGTAAAGGGGGTGATATCCGCCTGCCGGCCGACCACAGCCAGCGCGCGCGGCGCTAGCTTGGGCGGGAAGATGTGCGTATGGAAGTCGATCACCATCACCTGTATGGTACCGCCGCGCCGGTGCGCCGCAACAGGATCATTCAGGGCGTCCCGTCAGTATACGGTGCAGCAGCGCTTCGCGCTCCGCCGGAACTGCGCTGCCCATCCACTGCCGCAGCAGCTGACTGACCTCGTCCTCTGCCGGCATCGGATGCGACGCCAATGCCGGTGTCTCTTCCACCATCAGTTCCGGGTATCGGGCCACCGGTCCGGGATGCAGAGGCAGCTCCAAACCCAACGCCGACACGAAGGTGCTCCACCAGCTGTTCCGCGAGCGTTCGAAACCGGGCAGCACCAGCGTCTGAATGGCGCGGGTACACGCGACGTACCAGACGCGTGTGGTTTCATCGCGGTCGGTATCCCGCTGCCAGATGGACAGCGCCTGCATGCCGGGGGTGCTGCCCTGCGGGCTGCAGGCGATGAACTGGTGCTGTGCGACCGCTCCCAGCACGGGTGTCTCGGCACGGCGGCGCGTCACAGGCGTGTCGATGTCCGGCAGGATCACCACCGGAAACTCCAGCCCCTTGCTGGCATGGATGGTGTAAAACCGGGCCACATCGGCCTCCTGCTCGAGCAGCGGCGCGTCTCCCTCCCGGATGGCGATCCGCTCCAGATCACCCATCGCTTCGGCGAAGCGATACGGCGGGGTCTCCGGTTCGGCCAGCGCCATCTGCAGCAGTTTACGCACATTGGCAACCCGTTGACGCCCGTCGGGCCGGCACAATAGCCGGGTCTCATACTGAACGGTGTCGAGCAGCACCCGGATGGCCGCGGCCGCGCTGCTTCCCGTGTCAGTCGTTTGCAGATGAAACAGCGCCTCAAGCAGCGGCCGGGCGGGCGCCAGACCCGGCAGGCTGCCGTACTGAGCGCACACCGCGTCCCACAGCGTTCCATCCGCGGGGCGCGCCTGTGCGCACACCAGCAGGGTGTCCAGGTCGACGTCGCCCAATGGCGAACGCAGCACCGCTGCCAGCGTCAGGTCATCGCCGGGCGTGTCGATCAGCCGCAAGGCCAGCACCAGGTCACGCACTTCGAACCGCTCATAATAACTGCGGCGCGCCGTATTGTAGAACGGTATGCCCGCCGCGGCGAACGCCCGCTCGAACTGACCTACATACGCCGTTGTGCGGAACAATAACGCAATGTCACCGCACCGAACGGGCGTTCCGTCCACCCCGTGATCCAACGCGCGTCGAACCCATCCCGCCACGGCTTCCGCCATCGCCGTTTGCCGGTCGGTGTCAACCGGAGAGGGAATGGACAGCAGCCGCACCGGGTGGCGTTCGGGCGTGTCGAAACGGGCCGCGGCGGTTAACGGACGCAGCCGATTGCCCGGACGACGTGACGACTCAGGCGGCCAAAGCGCGCCAAAGACGCGGTGAGTAAACACCAGGATGCCCGGACGGCTGCGGAAGTTGTCCGCCAGACGCACGAGACAGCTGCCGCGGTGGGACGCCTCATCTTCCATCTGTTGAAGCAGTTCCGGTGCGGCGTGTCGGAAACCATAGATTGACTGCTGCACGTCGCCCACCACAAACAGGTTGTCACCGCGCATGATCAGCGACACCAGCCGCTGCTGCAGCGGGTTGGCGTCCTGGTATTCATCCAGCATGACATATGCGAACCGGCGGCGGTAGCGGTCCCTCACGGCCGGACAGGTAGCCAGCAGGTTCACCGCGGTCTCCAGCACTTCGGCGAAATCCATCGCGCCCTGTTCGCGGCGCACCGTTGCGTATTCATCCCAAAGATCCGCCAGCAGTCGCAGCGCCATCCGTGCGGAGGGCAGTTCATCGGCCACCTCCGCCCCGCGCCACACACCCATCCAATCGCGCAACCGCTCGGTCAGGTCGCGTGCGGCAGGTGTCTGTGGAATTCCCTGGGCGCGCAGGCGCAGGCAGTCGGGCGTCCACGGTTGGTCGGCCTCCAGGGCGCGTTGCAGCCGCGACGCATCGCTGTGCCACGGCGTACCGGGTGTGGCCAGATTGATGCTGGCGGCCAGCGGAGCGATCAATGATGTGCGCATCAAAGGCAGCAAGCGGGTCGGCAGATCGGGCGGTGTGTCCGTCCAGTGTCGAATCCAACCATCCAGTTCGGCGCGTGTCAGACCCCAGGCCCGCAGCGTCTGCAGCACACTCCAGATATCGCGACGCAGGCTGGCCAGTCCGGTACCGAGTTCGCGCGCCGCACCGCGTCCGAATGCGTCCCTCAGCAGCGGACCGGCCGGATACTCCGGATCCCGCGCGATGCGATCGACCACGCGGGAAAACGCCTGATGGAACAGACGGGCCGCGTCATATTCGGATAGCTGCCGCAGGTCGGGCGGCAGTCCAGTGTCCAGCGGGTTTTCACGCAGCAGTCGCGAGCAGAACGCATCAATGGTGCCGATAGACGCCTGGTCGAGCCGCCGTGCGGCGTCCTCACGCCCGCGCGCCGTTAATGCGTGGCGTATCCGGTGCTGCATCTCCGCGGCTGCCTTGCGCGTGTAGGTGATGGTGAGTATGCGCTCGACGTCCACGTCGCGCTCGGTCACCAGGCGTACAAACCGTTCCGCCAGTACGGCGGTCTTCCCCGCGCCCGCGCCGGCTGACACCACGATCAGGCGGTTGTCTGTTTCAATGGCGATACGCTGTTCTGGTGTCCAATGTCGTGTGATCGGTTGAGCCATCTCCCCTCAGCACGTTTGCGGTCTGCCTGTTCCACCATCACCATACACCTGACCGGAACCGGTGTCACGCGCTTACGGTCGACGCGATGCGACACAGCCGGTATTATGTAGCCATGAAACACACAATCGCGCTGGTTCTGTCCGTCGCTGCAGCCGCCTGGATGTTGGCTGGATGCGGCGGTTCCCATTCATCAAGTCCGGATCCTGTGAAGACCAGTTGGACCGTTCTGGTGTACATGAACGCCGCCAACGATCTGGAACCGGACAGCTTCGATGATGTCAACGAGATGGAGCAGATCCGGTATCCCTCCAATGTCAATGTCATTGTGCAGTGGAAGCGGTCCGGGCGGTATGACAGCCGGCTCAGTTGGACGGGCACGCGGCGGTACAAGGTGCTGTATCATCCGCTGTCCACCGAGATAGGCTCCGAGTTGCTGCAAAACATGGGCTCCAGCGTGGATATGGGCAACCCCAGCACGCTGCGTGAGTTTATCGCCTGGGGACGTGCAAACTATCCCGCCGACCGATACGCGGTGGTGATCTGGAACCATGGCGCCGGATGGAGGCAGCCGGTGGAGATGGGCGGCACACGCGGTGTTTCCTATGACGATGTAACCGGGAACCACATTCGCACCTGGGACCTTGCCGGGGCGTTGCGTCCCACGCTGGATACACCGCGTCTGGATCTGGTGGTATTCGATGCCTCACTGATGCAGATGATGGAAGTGGCCTACGAGATACGCAACACAGCGGACTACATCGTGGGGTCGCAAGAGAGTCCGCCTGCAGCGGGATATCCGTACCACCGCATTCTGGCGCCGTTGGCGTCAAACCCGGGCATGGGTGCGTCTTCGTGGGCGCGCTCGATTGTTCAACAAACGGTGAACTACTACACCATCGACAGTCCCAAGGACAACATTACCCAGTCAGCCATCGACGCCTCGCGTCTCGATGCCTTGGCCTACGAGGTGGACAACCTGGCATCGATCGCACTTGACTCCGGCATATCGGCATCGGCCGCCACCACTGCGCGCGACAATGCACGCACGTACGCCAATTCGAACTACAAGGACATGCTGGACTATGCCGAGCGGCTGGCCCGCGCGGCGCCCGGCGCCCGCATCGAGTCCGCCGTAATGAGCCTCAGGGCGGCCATGAATACCGCGGTGATTGAGGAAGGGCACGCGTCGCAGCGCAACGGATCAAATGGACTGTCGATCTATGTGCCCCGGCCTGCGCAATACGAGAATAACTATGGGCTGCTGGCATTCGCCCGAGCCACCCGTTGGCCGGATTGGATCAACAAACAGGGACCCTGACCGTCCGTTGATTGATGCGGGCCGCGCCGTATGCGGTCCGCCGGGTAAGGAGATGCAGATGATTCGACGAGTATGGGCGGCAGCGGCCGTTCTTGCGATCGCCCTGTTGGCTGGCTGTGGCGGGGGAGGCGGCGGCGGCAGCGATCCCGTCAATCCCGGGCGTACGCTCACCGGTCAGGCGTTGACCGATACCGGAGCCGCCGCCCCGGGTATCACGATCTACGTGATCGCCACGAACAACACGGTGTACAACGCCGTGACCGGCGCTGATGGCCGCTTCACGGTGCAAAACCTGCCAGAGCCTGCGCAGATCCGCGGGTTTACCATTGATACGCGCACCGCAACGGATGCCTATTACCGGGTGTTCCGGTATGCGAATGTGCTGTACCAGATCGACTGGTCGCGAGTCGCCAATCCGGCGCAGATCACCGGCTCCGTGTTATTCGCGTTTCCTGCTTCCGGGCAGGCTTCGGCTATCCGCGTATACGCCACCGGCAGCGCGCCGCCGCCGCCGCCTGACGACGCCAACATCTATCCCCGCTGACACTCCGGTACAGGCTTCACCCGTCCGCTCTGCCGACGGGTGAAGCGTCCTCCGCATCGGGTTCCTGGCGCGTGTTCAGCGCATACAGCAACTCGTCTCCCGACAGCCAGCTGTCGGCATCCCATCCCAGTGTGTCCAGGCAGCCGTTCATGAACTGCCGGTAATGCGCTTCCATGCCCACCCCGCGTCCGCCCAGGGTGCGTGTGGGAAAGGACACCACAACCCAGGGACAGCGCAAGGACCGCAGCAGATCAACGGCGGCGCCAGATTGCTGCTGCTCCAGACAGGGCAGCGTCTTCAGCACCAGCGCGACATCGGCTCGGTAATCCACGGGTCTGCAGAGCACATCGTGCTGTACCGCATGCGTGGACCATCCAAAGTGCTCGCTGATGTGATTGATAAGCGCCGTGACACCGCTGTCGATGTCAACTCCCAGATAGTCGGTTCCGGCCGGCAGCGACATCCAAGGACGGCTGAGCGGGTTCAGGCCGCAGGCGATGTCCAGTACGGATTCGGGCACATCGGTGCGCTGCCAGATGGAGGCGAAAAAGCCGTCCAGCAGGTGCATGCGTTCCGCGGTGGAGGCGTGAGTTCGTAAGGCGGCCATCAGTTCCGGATACCCCCAGTCGGCGCTCCAGTGCGGCAAGTCGGCGTGTAGATAGGCGCCGTACACCTGATGCAGTTTGCGCTTGGCTGCCTTTTCCGCTTCGCCGTTTGGATATCGAGCCAATGCCCATGCGGCCATACGCCGCAGCGTCTCATCGCCCAGCCGACGGTACTTACGGGATCCGGCCAGGCGGGTGGTGAGTTGCTCTTCGGTCAGGCGCATGTGTCATGTTGGGACAGTTCGGTGCACAAGCGGGTGTAGAACCGCAGGTTGTGCAGGGTGGCCAGACGTCCCGCCAGTGAGTCGTTGATCTGATACAGGTGATGCAGGTATGAGCGCGTGAACCGGGCGCAGCAGGGGCAGTCACAGCCATCCTGTACCGGCCGCGCATCCCGGCAGTATTTCGTGTCCTGCAGGTGAAGATAGTGAAACCAGTCTGCCTCACCCAGCGGCGAACCGGTGCGCACATACAGCCGTTTATGCCGGGCGTCTCGGCTTGGCAGCACGCAGTCGAACAGATCGAAGCCCATCCGCCTGGCGTCAAAGACCGCCTGCGGGTTGCCGATGCCCAGCGCGTGACGCGGCAGATCCGGCGGCGTGTCTTCACAAAACCACTGTACGGCATCCACCAACTCGCCCTGTGCGTTGACCGGCCATCCGCCGTACGCATACCCATCGAAACCGATCTCAATTAGCCGTTCGGCGCATTCGCGCCGCAGGCCGCGGTCATTACCGCCCTGCACCACGGCCAGCAGCAGGGGCCTGCGCGTCTTGCGACGGGTCTCCAACTGCCGATCGAACGCCTTCCGGCACAGTCGCGCCCAGTGGATGGTCAGTTCCACGCTGTCGCGCTGCTGCAGCGCCGGTGCGTCCGGGTGCGTGCAATAGTCGAGGGTGAACATGATGTCCGCACCCAGTCGGAACTGCCGTTCGATGCACCGTTCCGGTGTCAGCACCTCCGCCGGGCGGCCAACGGCGGGCCGCCATCGGAATCCTTTGCGGTCGACACTTCCCAGAGACGGGTTGTCGGTCAGCAAGGAGTACACCTGGAATCCGCCGGAGTCGGATGCGACCAGCCCGTTCCAGTCCATGAACGCATGAATGCCGCCTACCGATGCGATCGTTGACACCCCCGGATCGGTCGCCAGATGCAGCGAATTCACCATGACCGCTTGAACGCCTGCTGCACGCAGATCCGCGCTGTCCAATCCCCGAACAACGCCGCGTGTCGCATCGGGCAAGAAGGCAGGCAGCGATACGGCCGCTCCGCTGCGGGCCACCAGTTCGGCAGGGCGCACGTCAGTCGGCATCCCCGGGCTTGTCCGCCCGACGGCGCGACTTACCGGAGACCACGATCACCACTTCACCACGTACGGTCTCTTGCGCGAACCGATCGGCCAGACCGGCCGGCAGTCCGCGGTGTATCTGTTCGAACATCTTGGTCAGCTCAATGCATACGGCGGTCGGTCGGTCTCCCATCACCTCAGCCAGCGCCTTCAGCGTGGCGTGGAGGCGGGTAGGCGCTTCGAACAAAACCAGCGTATGCGGCGACTCCTGTTCAGCCTCCAAAAAGTGGATCCGTTTGCCCGGGCCGCGCGGTGGAAATCCGAGGAACGTGAAGGAGGACATCGGCAGACCCGACACCGCCAGGGCGGTCAGCACCGCAGACGGGCCGGGCAGCACCTCCAGCGCATGATCACCATCCAACGCCTCCTGAACCGCCAGATACCCCGGATCGGACACACCGGGGCATCCGGCGTCGGTGACCAAGCCCACATGACTGCCAGCGTCCAGCAACTGACGGATCCGTCGGACCGCCTGCCGCTCATTGTGTTCGTTGCAGCTGAACACCACCGCGGGACGGGGTATCTCGAAGCGCTCCAGCAGGATCCGCGTGTGGCGGGTGTCCTCACAGGCCAGCGCGTCCACTTCGCCCAACACGCGCCGAGCGCGCAGGCTGAGGTCTTCCAGATTGCCTATCGGCGTGGCGATCAGCGTTAAGCGGCCCATGTCACCCGCATGCCACCGCCTGTCGCAGCCGTACCAGATAGCGTTCATAGTCCGCCAGTGAGACACCCGGGTGGACACTGTGGTCGAAGCTGGGGATGTAGCCGCCAGTGGGGCGCAACGCGTTGACGACGCGGTCCACCTCGGCTTCGATGTGGGCTCCGCCAAGGGCGATCTGAAGTTTGTCGATCCCGCCAATCATCTGCAGGCGGGGATACTCGCGGCGCAGTTCTACCGGATCGACGCCGGCGATGCGCTCCATGGGAAGAATGCCTGTGATCCCGCCGTCCAGATAGGCGGGGATCAGGGAACGCATATCGCCATCGGAGTCCACAATGATATGCCGGACACCTCGGCTGCGCAGGAATTCGGTCAGACGGGCGTACCGCGGCGTCATCATGCGGCGCACCATCGCCGGCGAGATCATCGGGCCGTTCTTATAGGCCATGTCCTCGCCCAGTACCACTAGGTCGATCTCGACATCGCGTGTCACGCGGTCCCAGAGCTTGATCATGAAGTCCAGGTGGAACTCCATCATCTCTTCGATCCATTCCGGTTGTTCCGCGAACGCTTCCATCATGGTCGCGAAGTCCATAAAGTCCCGTTCAAACGCCAGAAATCCCCGGCAGACCAGCCCCACCGGATAGTCGCGGTTGCGGAGTGCGGCCGCTTGCCTGTCCCAGTCGGCCGGATAGCGCGCCGGGTCGTCTCCCTGCAGGCGCGGCATGAGATCCAGGAAGTCCTGACGGCACTCGATGGGGAACCGCACATAGTGCGGCATTGCGGAACCGTGCTTGTACCGAACCTTTACCACACCCGTACAGTCTTGAACCAACTCGCGGTCGCCGTGATCCTCAAGAACGGCTTCCGCAAAGGGCGGTACGAAGTTGAAGTCGATGGGCAGCACCACATACGGATCGTATCCAAAGTGCTGTGCCGGATCTGACGCGGAGAGTCCCTCCGCGCTCCATCGCTCCAGCGTTTCAGGCCAGTAGCCCATGAACTCCATGAAAGGCAACCGGTCTACCGGTTCAAAGTCCAGTGTGGCGTTAAAGCGTTCCCGTGCGTTCATCAGGCGCCTCCGATCGGGTTATCCACCATGCAGAACGCCCGAGGTGAATCCCCGGGCGTTCTGCATGGTAGCTGGAATCAGGTTCAGTTAACTTCCAGTTGGCGGGTCAGCACTAACGGCTCTTTGATCCCCCAGGCATCCTTTACCGTGAGCGTGATCGTATAGGTTCCCGGTTTACGATACCGATGTGACGGCATCTGGCCCACATAGTCTTCCTGGATTCCGTCACTGGCATCGATATCCCAGGACCACCGGAGCGGCGTCAGCCCGCCGTTGACGGTGGCCGTAAAGAAGACCCGGGTGTTCGCCACCACGGAGTCCATGTCGGACATCATGTCGGATGTGAGCGAGTTTTGATCGTCGTTCACCCGGATGCCGTCTCCCTGGATGGGCTGTGCATCGACACCCACCCAGACCATGCCCAAATGCATCGTGTGGTCGGCATTACCGGCGATTCGGATTTCACGGATGCCTTTGTCCAGTGAAACGCCGCGGAATGCGGACAGCGGAACGGCCATCAGTGCCCAGCCTTCATCATCACGGGGCAGTCCGGCGATCTCTGCAGTGGTTTCGGCCATCTTGCCGTCCGCATCCATGACCACAAGGCGGATCTTGCTGAACTCACGTCGGGTAGCCGTTGTACGGGTTCCCCCTCCACCGGGCATACCGGGCATTCCCGGCATACCAGCACCCGGTGCGCCTCCAGGCATACCCGGCATCGTGGCTCCACCGGCCATACCCGGCATGGTGCCTCCGCCGGGCATCCCGGGCATACCTGGCATACCTGGCATACCGCCAGGCATTGTGCCGCGTCCACCGGTGCGCGCACCACCCCGGCCCGGCGCGCCCATCCGGAAGCCTGTGGCTCCTCCGGTCTCTACGCCCAGTCTCATGCGGAATTCCAAAGCGGCATGTGGCTCGCTGGCGAGTGCGGTGAGCGGCGTTGGATTGGCGAACACAAGCCGTCCACCCGAAGCCGGCCCCTGCGTGCGCAACCGCAGTGAGTGGCCGCCCTCGTAGAACACATCGGTGTCGTCATTGGCCTCACCGCCGCCCCACGCCAGTCCTCTGACCGCGCCGCCGGAGAGCGGTTGGCCGTTGTACAACACGATATCGTTGGCGAGGCTCGCGCCAGCCACACACGCCATGGCGAGGCAACCTGCGCTCAGGCGCGCCAGAGTTGTGAGCGTCATCGATACCCTCCCGGGCGGTAGCCCATTCAGTTCACATTAAACCATAATGCGGCAGTTCAGTGCGCAGGAACGGCCGCCTCGAGCGGTAAATCCAACGCACGGCAAATCCTCGACACTGTCTTCGGCAACGCATGGTGGTGGGTGGCGGGGCCTTGGTGCAGCAGATCCAGCAGTGTCGGGTCACCGGGGCGGAGTTGCTTGACGCGCTGCACCGTTTCGGTGTCGTCCGGCATGTGCAGGCCGTTCAGTGCCAACAAGGCCAGGCAGCATACCAAAGGCAGCATGGGATGTCCATGGGTGAAAGGCTGCTGTGCATCCAGCCTCTGGGCCATCCGTAACGCCTGTTGCGCGAGATGCGTGCTGTCCCCGTAGCCGTATTGGGCAGCAACGGCGTTTTCCAAGCGTTCGTAGTCGAACGGTGAGGGCGCACCGGTCAGCCCAGTCTGTATCCAGACGACATCCTGCACCGTCAGGTAGTTGTTCATTGTCTGTCAGGCGCCTCCCAGCGTCAGATGGGTCTCTTCAAGCTGCCGCATGATCTCGATTCGCTGCGGACAGCGGGACTCACACTCACCGCACTGGATGCACTCCGCGGCGCTGCGCTTTCCATCCTTGTTATCAGGGCCGAACGCCCGGTACATGCGTTTGGCCAAGTCCGTCAGGCCCCAGACGCGGTGATGGTTCATCGCAGCGAATATCTCGGGGATCGCTACCCCTTGCTCACATGGCAGGCAGTAGTTGCATCCGGTGCAATAGAGCTCCGCGAGCCGCTTGTTTTCTTCCAGCATGCGGGCGATCTCATCACGTTCCTGCTGGCTGAGCGGCTCCTCGCGCGAGGCGGTAGCGACGTTTGCGGTGATCTGATCCAATGTGTTCATGCCGCTGAACGCCACGGTTACACCGGGGTTGGACAGCACGAACCGGAACGCCGCCTCCGGAGTGTTCTGCCAATCCGGCGACATGGATGTGATCTGTTCCGACGCCATGCCCAGCCTGCCGCCGCCTACAGGTCCCATGACCTCAACACCCATGCCTGCTTCATGCGCCGCCTCGATCGCCGGTTCATTCGTACGATCCAGCAGGTTGTATTGCAGCAACAGCCCCTCAAACCGTCCTGTCCGGATCAACTTGATGATGTTTTCCGGGCTGTCGTGTGTGGAGAACACCACATGGCGGATGATGCCCTGGGCGCGCGCCTTCTCTACCTCGCGCAGCAGCAGCGGCTCATACACGCGTTGGTAGGCGTCCCAACTCAACCCATGTACTACCTTGTAAAAGTCGATGTAGTCGGTTTGCAGCCGTTCCAGTGTGGTTTCCAGGCGTTTCCACCATCCGTCGACGGTTTCGTCGAACAGAGGATTCTTGGAGGCGATGTACACCCGGTCACGACGGTCCGCGATCGCCTTGCCGACGGCGATCTCGCTGCGTCCGTCGCCACCATACACGTAGGCCGTATCTATGTAGTTGATCCCCAGATCCAGACCGGCGCGCAGCAGCGCGACGCTCTGTTCCATGTCATCGAATGGCAAACGCATCGCACCATAACCCAGTGCCGAAACGTGAATGCCGGTCTGTCCGTACTCGCGGTATTGCAACGGCTTCTCCCTGTCTTACCAGTTTTGTTTCTGCATTATACCTGTGGGGCACAAGGCAACGGTGTGCCGGACCGGGTGTGGCCGACCAATCCGTACCGGCAGGTGGACTGAGCGTTGCGGACAGCCCAGGCCGCGTCGCCGTAGGAGTAGTGCCACCATTCTTCGCGGCAGTTGCTGAAGCCCGCGTTCACCATCGCTTCGTATAACAGTGCGCGCAGTCGGGCGGCTTCATCGGTCAACCCGTGTATATAGGTAAACGCGCCGTCCCACTGCTTGTATGGCGCCGACAGATCATACGGATGGCCTTCGGCATTCACCAGCGCCACGTCTACCGCGCCGCCTGTGCAATGCCCTGGCGGTGCTTTACGGTCAGGCGGCGCGAACCACCGGTTCACCATCCGGCGCAGCGTCGGTTCCTTCCAGTGCGGGTGGTCTTGCTGCATCTGCCGATAGACCCTCCAATACATACGTTCCTGGTCGGACAACAACCGCCACGCCGTGTTAACCTGCAACCCGAACCCGTCCGGCAGCGAACCGGCAGCCTGGTTGAGCATGACGCATACGCTCTCCCGCAACCAGGGACGGCAGCGCAGGTTCACCCGGATGCCCGGACACGCCTCCGGCAGATACCGCATCGGCTCGCCGCACTCCACCAGGCGCACCCGGTCCAGCGCAGCGACTGGCTCGCGCACTCCCGGAGCGTCTTCGTGCCAAGTGCGCCGGCTCACCGGATCGTCACCTCCAGCCGGTCGACATGTTCGGGCGCGGTGAAGACCACGTCGCGGCGGCCGAACCGGAATGTCATCTCGTGTGGGCTGCCCAGTAACGGGCGGATCTGTTCTGTCAGCTCGGGATGCTCAAAGTCATCGGTCACAATCCATCGCCCACGGCCCTGAGGGATCACGCAGGGAAGCGTCCCGGCCAGGCGAGGCTGTACTTCGGGCGGCGCCAAGTGGTCAGAGATCACCACGGTGACGCCCCGCTCCGCCAGTGACGTCACCAGGCGCAGAGTGGCTGCCGATACCGACAGCCCGCACACAAATACCAACCGGGTCTGGTTAAACAACGCCGGATTGTCCACCAGATGGTCGAACATGGCCACGCCGTGTGCGGGCATGAAGAACCGGTGCGGCTCTCTCCACCCCACGTTCCAGTTCACGCCGCCGTGCGGCAACTGTCCGTGTGTGAGCGTGCGCCAGACCGCATGCCACTCGCGGGTGCGTGGCTCGGCCATCAGGTTGCTCGCTCCATACAGGCGTCCCCGGAATTGCCCGTCCCGAATTCCCCAGTCAGAATCCGGGAAACGAATGATCGCCGTGTAAGGCCGGAACTGCTGCACTTCGAACGGACGGCGTGCCGAGGGCAGGAACTCATGCCGGAACCGGCGTACTGTCTGGCCCCATGCGTTCAAGCGAGCCGAGTCTCCTTCAGGTTTGTACAGGCTGTCCTTGTAGTTTACGTTCTCCACAAACGCGAGTTCGCATCCGGTCCAAAACGCAAACAGCAGGGACGACCACAGTTCTTCGGGCGAGTGGGATGGGTAGCCTTGGGGTCCCCACAGGTCCAGGCAGGCCCACACCGGCAGGCCATACTGGATGGCGGCCCCCAGCGCCGAAGCCGCCACGATGGGGGTGACGCTCTCCTTCAGGTACTTGGGCGCCGGAATGATCCCGGCGCGTGCGAAGAGGTGATGCAGGTCTGGAAAGACATACTCACCGGCCACGCGCGGTTGACGCCGCATCTTGCGTGCGCGCGTGAGCGCCGCATAATGCCGCGCCATCATCACACGCAGGTTGTGCAGATTACCCTCAAAGCACTGCTCAATAGTACGTTCATCGCCTTCATAAAAGTGGTGCTGAAACTCGCGGCCGCCTCCCGTTACCCACACGCCGTTTTGTATCCAGTGTTCGGCCTCGTCATAAATCACACCCAGAAAGCTGCGGGATGCCAGCGCACGCTGAACCCACTCATCAGGGGGCTGGAAGAACATTCCGGGACGCTCATACTCCGCTCCGCCGCGCGGACGGACCGTACACTCCTGATTCCAGATCAGCCCCATGCCCAGCGCGTCAGCGCGTGTATGCATATGATCGATCTGTTTCCATGTATAGCTGTCATAGAGATGCCACACCAGGAACTCAATCCCCATCTGACGGATCGCATCCAGCGCCGCGGGATCATCCAGAACGGACACCCGCGAACCGGCGTCATCGACCCCTAACAACATCTGCGGATTGGATTTCGGACTCTGAGCCATTGAGGTCTCCTGTGCTTGGCGGTCTGGCTGGTATTCTACCGCAACCCGATGGCGTCCGTTAGCTCCGGATGGAAGTCAGACACCGGCGGATGCGATGATCCGGACAAGTCAGGTATACTATCAGCAGGCTTGGTTCACCGTGCCAGCCGACAGATATCATACGGAATACCAGACAAGGTCCTGCATACACCAATTTGAGTGTCGCTACTCCCATCGCCCGCTGTGCTCTGTTCGACATCGACGGAACGCTCATCGATACCGTTGAGTCGATCGTAGGAGCGTTGCACGACACATACCGCAAGCATCTGCATATTGATGTGCCCCGTGATGACATTCGGGCCAGCATCGGATTACCGCTTAAGACGCAGGTACGCATGTATGACCACCTGGTGACCACCCGCCCCGATCATGCCGCCATGGAGCGGGACACACTGACTCATTATGAGCGCCGTCGCCACTTGGAGCGTCCGTTTGAGGGTGCGGTGGCTGCATTGCGCGCCCTGCATCGAGCCGGGTGTGTAACGGGTTTGGTCACCTCGAAAAACGCCATCGAATGCGCCGAGTTTCTTCCCCGGTTCGATCTGTTGCCGTATGTGCAGACCGCAGTGAACTCATCCGATACACACCACCCCAAGCCGTATCCGGACCCCGTCCTTGAAGCGATGCGGCGTTTGGGCGTCGCCCCGCAGGAGACAGTGTTCATTGGAGACACCGTCTACGATATCGAGTGCGGTCAGGCAGCCGGCGTTCGAGTCGTTGCCGTGACATGGGGCGCGCATCCGGCGGAGATGCTGCGTGCAGCCAATCCGTGGTGTGTTGTGGAACAACCCGAGGAGTTGGAAACGCTGTTACTGCGGTATGAAGCGATTGCGCGGCGATAACGGGTAACGACCTCCCGGCGGTTATACGCATTGAAGAGGAGAACCCGCTATCCATGGTTGACGAAACAGACGTCCAGGAGCCGACAGGCGCCGCTGAAACGGCAACGACACCGACAGACGCCGTCGCCGCTCCCCGCCGACGGCCCAGCCGGCGCCGAAAGCCCGCCAGTAACGCCGCTGCGCCCGACACTCAAGCCGTTGCGTCTTTGGACGCTCCCCAACCGGCCGAGGCGGCAACCGCCGCTGCGGATGGGACCGAGCAGATTCCGGCTCGAAAGCCGCGCCGCCGCCGATCGGTGACCCAGACCACCACCACCGACATCCCGACGACGCCTGAGTCAGTCGCCGCCGCGCCGGCCGATGAGTCAGGCGACGATGCCAGCGTGCTGTCCGCGAAGGGGGCGCGAACGCGCACACGTCCACGCCGCGCGAAACCCGTCGACTTACCGGAAGCGACTGCTGAACCGAACACTGCCGCCGACTCGTCCGCCACGCCGGCAGAGGCATCGGCGGCCGCACCCGACTCGGGCGCAGAGACCGACTCAGCGCCGGCCGCTCAGCCAAGATCCACGCGGTCCAGGCGTCCGCGCAGGCGTCCACGCCCGTCTGACGCAATAGAGACCACGCCCGATACGGAGTCCGTGTCGGAGCCTGCAGACGAAGCGCCTCCGGTTGTGGCTGAGTCCGTTAGCGACGCAGAGGTCAACGATCCTGCACCGGCCGCTCCGGCCCGTACATCGCGATCAAGGCGACAACGCAGCCGGAGGTCACATGCAGAAGACGAAGCCGAACGGGAAACGACCACGGAAGTGCCGGATGCCGCACCGGTAACGGATGATATACCGGTAGATCAGATATCAGCCGCCGAACCCTTGGCGCAGCAGACATCACCGGTGATCGACGCCCTTGGGATCGATCCGCTGTTGTCTGAGATGATGTCCCGTGCGCTGCAGCGCGCCGCCGAGGCAGACCAGAGCACCGGTGACACAACCGGTTCACCCGAGCGGACGCACCGCCCGCGCCGGGAACCGCCGGTCGCACCGCCGGTATTGCCCGCCAGTTTGACCACACCCGTGGAACAGCGCACCCCGAAGTCCGGCAGACCAACCAAGGACGCGTCCGAACCGCACGCTCCCCGTGATCGGCGCGGCTCGCGTCGGAATGACGGGCGCACCGTCGATGTGACGCCAACGGAACCGGCCGCAACGGTTAAGCCTGTGGTGTCGCCCGAAGTGACGCCGAAGAGCGCGGAACCCAAACCGAAGCGGGTGCGAGCGCTGCGTGTTACGAAGCCCGCTGTGCCGCGTGAGCCCAAACCGCGGGTGAAGTTTGTTCCCGCACCGGCCTCCGAGTCGATGCGGATCGGCCTGCGCAAAGCGCACCCGGAGATCCTGGTCCGTGGCAAACCTGTGCCGCCGTTCTTTTTCTTTGGTTTCACCCAGGACAACCGGAATGACGCGCGCATTGCCGAACAGATCGCATTGGCGGCTGCTGCCGGCATCCACCTGCACATGGTGTTTGTCGAAATCCCTGTGGATGAAACCCGTCAGCATGTCGCCCGCGACCGCGCAACGGAGTTGATACGGCTAGCCCGGCAGGCAGATCCTGAGGCGCTGGTTATGCTGCGGCTCTTTTTCGTGCCCACGCCCGGATGGATGCACCGTTACCCCGGTTCGGCCGCCCGTTACGGAAACACCCGCACCGAGGATCCGTCGTTCTTCGCCGATGAGTTCTGGATGGAGGCCGAGCTGTCGGTCGCGCGCTTGGCGGAACTGCTGGAAGAGACGCCCGAAGCTGAGCACCTGTTGGGCTATCACCTGGACTGCCGCGAATGGTTTCACGACTACCAGCGCGGCCTGGACCGGTGCGATCAAGCGCGTGAGGCGTTCCGCCGATGGCTGGCGGTGCGGTATGACAACGATGTCGTGGCCTTGCGTGCCGCCTGGCACCATGGCACCGTTACGTTTGCGGATGCCGAAGCGCCGGAGCGCCCCATTGAGCAAAGCGTTGCGCTGTTCGATACGCATCGTGATCAGGCATGGATGGACGCGTTGCGGTGCCACAGCGAGATCGTAGCACGCCGGATCGCCGCACTGTCGCGCGCGGCCAAGCGGGCCGGCATGAACCGGCGACTGATCGCCGTGTCGTATGGGTATACTTTCGACTTTCCGTCGGCGGCCAGCGGGCATCTGGCGCTCAGCGAGGTGCTCTCCACCGGCTCCATCGATATTATCTGTGCGCCGCCATCGCATCGTGACCGCGGGCCGGACGGCGCGGCTTCGATCGCCACTCCAGCAGACTCGGTCATGATGCATGAGAAGCTGTATATCGTCGAGGATGACACCAAACCCAGCACCGCTCAGGAAGATGCCGATGACTTCAACCCGCGGATGCCGGACCCGGAATCAACCGATGCGGCCCGATGGCGCACCATCGGCTCGGCGATGACCTTGCAGTCCGGCGTAGCGTGGATGGATCTGTGGGGTGAGGGGTGGCTGAAGAGCCCTGATCACTGGCGACACGCCGGACGACTGCACACGCTGTACGCCGCATTGATCGAACGCCGAAAGAGCGCCGCTCCCGACGTGGTGGTGGTGGTGGACGAAAAGAGCCTGTTTCGGATACGTGACCTTGACCGGCTGTTGGCGCCGATCCTGGAGCAGCACCGCGAGTGTTTCGTGCAGGCGGGGATCCGCTTTGGGATCTATCTTCAGAGTGACATCCCCTACAAAGCGTTTCCCGACAGCAAACTTGTCATCTTCATCAACCCGCTGCAGATGGACACGGATGTCCGGGATGCGGTGAAGACCAAGTTGCAACGTGATGGCCGTGTCTTGGTCTGGATGTATGCGCCGGCGTTGTGGGATGAAAACGGTGCGACGCCGGACGGACCGCGTGAGGTGGCCGGAGTCTCGCTGAGACCGTTGCCTTGGAACAGCGAAGTCGGCTCGGTCATTGTCTCGGACAGGCATCCGATCACCCGCGGCCTGCGCGAACAAACAATCGGGATTCGTGAACGGTTGAACCCGGCCTGGTACTGCGTGGATGATCAGGCCCAGGTATTGGGCGCTTATATGGAGACCAGCCTGCCGTCGATAGCTGTTCGTGACAACGGGACATGGAAGTCCGTGTTCGTGGGAGAACGCCGGTTATCCGTGGAACTGTTACGCGGCCTTTGCCGCTGGCTCGATATCCCTGTGTACCATGATGGCTCGGGATTCGTGCGTGTCTCGCCTCCGTTCATCTCGGTACAGGCGCGTGAAGCCGGCGAGCAGTCCATACTGCTGCCGCCGCAGCAGGTAGTGTTTGACTTGACCACGGGTGAATGGCTGCCCGTGGTGGCAGGCAGCGCGCGGCTGAGCCTTCGGGCGGGAGAGACGCATCTGTTGCTGGCGGGTACCGAAGAAGATATTCGCCCGTTGACCGATGCGCTGGGGGTGGCGTTCACACCGGTGATCACCGACGAGGCGCAGCCGTCGGCGGCCAACGGCGCGACCAAAAAGCGCCGCCGGCGCGGCGGCCGCAGACACCGTAAACCGCGTGAGAACGGTGTGGAGACGGAGAACGACAACACCGGCGAAGCCAATGGCGAAGACGCCACCGATCCGGCAGGTCTGGATGGCGAGTTTGGCGCTGCCGGTTACGCGGACGATGACGCGGCGTCGGGAGACGACGCCTGAGCGACTATCCGGCGGAGACTGTCACGTCTCCGCCGGTTTTTTCAGGGTGACCGTGTCACAGCCACTCCATAATGTGTGGCAGGTGGGTCGATAGCTTCAGCGCCAGTTCGCGCGTGCTGCGCGTATCCTCCAGGCAGTATTGCGCCATGGAAGCCAGTTGCAGCGTGTCGCGGCGCTCCTCCCAAAGACTCCAGGCGCGCACGGCGTCGCGCCCATAATCCACACGGTTGAACACCGCGTTCAGGCTGGTGCGTTCTATCTGGAACCACGACAATAACGGCTTCAAGCCGAGTCTTGGCACGGTAATTCGGCCAGCCGTGCGGGCTGGGCGCAATATGTCGGCCAATAAATCTGTGTGCCGCCATCCGGTCATGGCCTCTGTCGTTTCCGGCAGGCGTGTGCGGATAAAAGGCAGATCAAAATCCCGTCCGTTGTAGGTAACCACATCGCAGCCGCGCAGGCTGTCGGCGTAAGCGGGAAACGCAGTCAAAGGATGGATGTCCAGCCGGTCACAGTGAAGCCGGTTCGGATCGGTGAAGTGCAAACGCAACGCTTCTGCAGCGCCGTGCAGGTCGTTCACGAACAGCATACCCTGTCTGTCCGAAGAGACCGCGTATGCGGCGATCAGCGTGATGATGTGTTCCGCGGCGGATAACCCGGTCGTTTCGATATCCAGATAGGTCGCAGTCTGCCAGTTCACCATGCAGTCCCCTCTGTGGTGCTCCGGCAACACTGTAGCATGCGGCGTTTCGGACCGCCACACGCGCTCTGGCCGGGATTGCATCATGTGCCCGATGTATACTGAGGGGTGTTCGTACGTGGAGGGACGCCATGGATCCTATTTCCGCTGCTCACGATACATACCCGATGCCGTTGGAATACCGCCCGAACGATTTCACCTCCCTGTCCTGTCTGTTTATTCAGCCGGGAAACACGCTATGGTGGGATGAGCACTTTTGTGCCGCCGATCTACAGCAGGTCACCGAGGCAGGACAGTTATGGGTGCGCTGGACCATCGGGCGGAAGACGGACGCCTACATCCCATGGCTGAGTTATCGAAATCGGGCCCGTGTGAAGCCCGAATTGTACTCAGTGCGCGTGCGCAACCGTTCCCGTCTGCCCGCGTCGCTGTCGCCGTATGGCGTGAACGAACCCGAGCAGTGGCAAACGCTTCGGCCGGGAGAAGAGCGCCTGGTCACCATGCGCGGCGAACCGGATTGGGTGCTGCAGAATGCGCGGTTGGGCGAGACGTATGTGCTGGACATTTGCGACTTGATACTACACTATCCCCAGGCCGCTGATCTGACCGTCACGGCGCTGCATACCCCCGGGAACCTGGTGGCCAACCACTCGGCCAGTTTCGTGCTTGCCGTGGAAGGTAATTGTGCGGGCCGGGCTCTGTATTTGGAGATCGGGCCGGAACCCTGGGTCTGGTGGCGTACTGCCCTGACGGCATCCGAGATGGCCGAATTGACGCAGCGAGGCCGCTGTACTGTGACCCGACGTGTTCCATGGTTCTTGTCGCCAGGCGAAGCTGTTCTCCGGCTCGCCGCGGATGGAAAACGGGTGGCGGGTGTGCAGACCACTATCAACGTGATTAACGCGCGTCGGCCGGGACTGCCCAGAACCGAACGCCGTATGCACAACGGCAGGCCCGCATTCTTCGTGAACGGCCAGCCCTTTACCTGGGGCGGATATGCCTCGTACTTCAACATTTCACCGGCGGCCAAGCAGGAGTTTGCCGATTCCGGCGCTTGTCTCTTTCATGTTTTATGCGCACCGGGGCGCCACTACCACAACGTCAGCGCGCCGACCTGGCTTCACCGGGAGTGCTGGTCGTTCGGCGAAGTGGACCAATGGGCCTCTACCGTGCTTCAGGCCAATCCGGATGCCCGGCTGATCATCCGGCTGGCGCTGGGGATGCCTCCATTTTGGTTCGACATGCATCCAGACAGTGAAGTGCGCATTCAGACGCAGGATGGACGGACGCTGACATGGCAGGAGACGTCCAGTCAGGTGGCCACACTCTGTTCAGCCGTCTGGAGGCGAGAGCAGGGCGCGGCTCTGCGCCGTCTCATCCGCTATATCGCCTCCAGACCTTGGGCCAGCCAGGTGATAGGTTTCAACCTGGGCGGCGGAACCACTGAGGAGTGGTTCGCCTGGGCCTGCAATGACAACCTGGTCACCGAGGTTACGTACTTCAGTGATTACAGCCCCGACAGCCATCGTGCCTTTGCCCGCTGGTGTGCGCGGGAAGGGCTTCCCTGGCGCAGTGTGCCGTCTGTGGCAGCGCGAAAACGACACGGCTATGAGCTGTTTGGTGATGATGCCCAAGGACGACAGGCATTTGCTTACAACCGGTTCATCAACGAAGAAACGGCGCGTTCGCTGTGTTACTTTGCGCGGGTGGTCAAGCAGACTACGCAGGGACGCAGCCTGACCGGCGCCTTCTTCGGATACGTTGTGCTGCTGACGGGTGAGGCCAGACAGAGCAATTCGGGTCAGTTCGGCCTGCGCATCGCGCTGGAATCGCCGGATGTCGACTATATCAGCGGCATCCCGCAGCATCTGCTGCGGCAGCTGACTGGCGCCGGATACGCTGGACAGTCCACTGCGGTGGAGAGTGTTTTGGCGCACGGCAAGCAATATGTGGACGACAACGATCTGTTTTCCTGGCTGCATGAAGGTCATTGGCACACCACCTATGGCGACCCCGACCCGCGGTATGCCGCCATCGAGATGCATCGCCGATGGATGGCCGCCGAGGCCGTGCGGGGCAATGCGTTTGAGTGGTTCAGTCTCTCGCCGGCCTGGCATCACGATGCTGCACTGATGCGTGAATACGCCTTGGAAACCCGGATGTTGCAGTATTCCCTGGGCCTGGATCGTACACCCATCGAAGAGACCGCATTGCTGATCGATGATCACAGCTTTGCATCCCTGACGCCCACCGCCAGGGCGCACTATGCGCATCAATTGCTTCTAGGGGCGTTGGGGCGAACTGGGGCGCCGCTTGGTGTTTGGCTGCTCAGCGATGTCGATCGGCTGCCAGATCGCATTCGTTTTGTGGCGGTGGTCAACGCGCAGGCGGCACGCGACGCCGACCTGCAACGCCTGTATCATCTGATCCGCCGAGGTGGCCGCACGGTGATGGTGGTGGGGACGCCCGGTTTGATTGACAGCCGCTCGGGCCAATGGCGGCCCGAGTATGTATGCGACCTATTGGGATTGCCGGTGCGCATCGAACATGAACCGGGCCCGGCGCGTGCGGCGCTTACATCCGGCGGGCTGGTCGTTGCACCGATACAGGATGGCTCCGGCGTTTCGGAAAACTGGTCGCCACGCGCCTATGTGGAAGGCGACGGGTGGCTGCAGTACGCCGACGGTCGTACCGCAGGCGTTCAGCGTGACTTGCCGCAGAACGGCCGGCTGATTTGGTGCGGCGTGCCGCCTTTCGGCAACGAGCCGTGGCTGCGTACGCAACTGCAGGAGGCTGGTGTGCACTGCTACGCCCCAGCGCCGTGCTCGGTTCACGCCAGCCGTGAGATGATGGCCGTCACCTCGGTGTATCCCGACGCACGCGCCATCGAACTGATGTGGCCCCATCCCGTGCAGATTGTGGACCTGTTCAGCCGATGGCGCGGAGCGGGGCAGACGATCGCCTGCCCCTTTGAGCGCGGTCAGACCCGTCTGTTTCACGTGCGGTATCTAAGCTGACCGAACCGTCAGCGGGTGCATTGCTCCCGCAGCCAGCCCGGCCGGTCGGTGGTGATACCGTCTACTCCCAGTTGAAGGAGTCGACGGGCTTCCGCAGGGTCATTGACGGTCCAAGCGACCAGCCCCATTCCCGCTGCGCGGACGGCGTCGACGGTGCGCGCATCGATGGCGCTGAAGTGCAGGTCGAGGCCATCCAGTGAATGGTCGCGGCAGCGGGCGATCCATTCGTTCGCCATGTGCCGGATGGTTCCATCTTCAGCGCGCTCCGGCCCGCGAAGCCAGAAATGAGGTACCATGGGGAGCTGCTGTTTACATGCGGCCATAGTGGCCAGATCGAACCCGATAACCGAGATGCGTATCCGGTTGAGGTGCCGGCGAACCTGTAAGGCCAGCTGGCGCGCCGCTTCAGGGCCGCACTTTACCTCGATGTAGATGCCTCGGCCTGTGGGTACGGTACGCAGTGCTTCCGGCAAAGTGGGCATGCGCTCTCCGCGAAACGCCTCGCCCTTCCACAGGCCCATATCCAGCTGTCTCAATCGGTGCAGCGGTTGAGCGGCGATCACCAGCGGTTCACCACCGGTGCGTGCAGTGGTCGCATCGTGTGAAAGCACCAGGTGGCCGTCCGCGCTTCGGTGTATGTCGCATTCGATGGCGTCGGCCCGCTGTGTCCATGCTTCACGGATTGCACGCAGCGTATTTTCGGGGGCGTCATGCGAAGCGCCCCGGTGCGCTATCCAAATCATGTGTTGGTCCTGCCTCTACGGAACCAGGTCCGCAGGTCATTACGGGTTCACTATACACGAGAAGCCAGGCTTGAGGCGTTGTCTCATGACGGAGTGCCAGCCAGTCGCTTATCCAGAGACGAATGCGTCTCTCCAAACCTGTTACGATGGTGGATAGCGACACCCGACCACACAGAGACACAGGGTGTCGGGAGAGTGATATGCAGCGTCTGGACTTCCCTGTTCCGTTTTCCGGCTTTTCCCGCTAAACTTCTTCGCCGCCTTCGCCGCGGTATAAACCTACCTGGAACGGCTCACGCTCGACACCGGAGTCTGTTGCGCAAAAGAGACGGTAGGCACGTGTAATGGATGTGGGCACTGCCGGCAGACGACTAGCGGTATCCAGGAGGACGGGTACTTTCTGTTCCAAGCGTTGTCCGGGTGTGCGTCCGCTCTGCAGAGCTTCGCCGGTGACCGATCGGACGTGTCTGACAGCGAGGAGACATTTGTCGTGCATTGGGATATACGGGAGAGCATGACTGAGATGGATGTGGAGTTGA
>CAZHSN010000043.1:0-23722 GCA_964535125.1 uncultured bacterium | reverse complement strand
ACGCAACGCGTCAGCGCCTTGGGCGTGTCGGTGGGTGCGCCTGAACCCATGGCGTCCTGTCGTATAACGTATACGCGTCCGACCTGCTGTAGGGGCGGTTCGTGAACCGCCCCCAACATATCGCACATCATAACCCCTGTGCCGTGAATTCCACAGTCTGCACATTTGCCGTCAGGCGGATGCACGTGGCGGTGCGTAGCAGGGGCGGTTCGCGCGGCGTCATCCGTACGCTGAACGCAGTCATGGCGTAACACAGAGCGGGGGCCTCGGAGACAGGTCTCCGAAGCCCCCGGGCCGATGGCTTACTCGATCGTAAACAGATCGAATGGGAAGAGGCCGTCGCAGCCTGCAAGGGAGAGAGTCACCAGCACAGCCAGCGCTGCGATGGTCACCCAACGCCAAGTCAGGGTCATCTTGCGCCTCCTGAATAAGCCGTTCTCCGGCGTATCAGTGTACGGCTGCGTGTTGCAGCCGACACTCATTGTGTTAGTGGTGTTCCCTTGCGGTGGTGTTCCCGCAGATCCGCTGCTGTACGGCAGGCCGGCGGACACACCTGCAGAGATGTGGTGGTACGGCGCAGCAACCCACGATGCGGAGCGAATCGGAAGGTTTCTGCGAGAATTGGGCGGGTTCTGTGCAGGCCATCTACCTGAATGGACTCTCGAAGTGTATACTTAAGGCACAACACATCGGTTTGGTGTGGTGATCTTTCGGGAGGTGTACCATGCGCAGAGCGTTTACGCTCATTGAACTGCTGGTGGTGATTGCGATCATCGCCATCCTGGCTGCCATTTTGTTCCCTGTATTCGCGCAGGCGCGCGAGAAGGCCCGTGCAACCAGCTGCCTCAGCAATGTCAAGCAACTGGGGCTGGCGTTCCGGATGTACGTCGAGGATCAGGACGACAAGTATATGGTGATGAACCAGCCTTGGGCCGACCAAGTGGGCGACACATGGGCGGAGATCTACGGCGGACACGCCGGAACCGGTAACGAGGCGCAGGTGGAGTATGCGCGTAAGGCCAGTTACGCGGCGCAGCTGCAGCCGTACGCCAAATCCATCAAGATCTTTGTGTGCCCTTCAGACAGCGGCGTGTCAACGCAGTTCACGGTGGGCAGCGCGTTCTCGTCATACCATTATCGGCACTATATGTCGGCATCATTCGCGACCGGATACGCCGGTGCCTGGTGGTATCAGCGGCCGTGGAGTGATGCGGACTTTCCGTACCCGACCCAAACGTTTGTGATCCACGAGAACAACGCCTGGCATAACGTCAAGCGCGACTACCTGGAATGGCTGTCCGGATGCGGCGATGACAACGGCCGTAAGGGCTGGACGGCCAACAGCACCATGAACTTCGTGTTCCTCGACGGGCATGCCAAGACAATTCCTGTTGGGCGCAGCCTGCTGCAGGCCAGCTGGGCCTGCGGCTCGGGGTACGACTACCACTGGCCAAACGTGTATGGAGACTACAAAGACATCGAATAGCCGGTGTCCGCAGATTGCCAGTCAGCAGGGAGGGCGGGGTACCCCGCCCTCTCTGTGTTTGACGCCGCTCGCTACCGGCTGACCGCGTACAGGCTGAGGTTGTGCAGTGTCCCCCGGAACTGGTACATCGGGCTGGGCTGCGCGTACTGGCCGATGAACAGGGGGCGGGTGGTATCGACCGGCGTGACCGCTGCGGGTGTGCGTCGCATTTCACCGTTGACGGTCATGACCAGTTCATCGCCGGTCCATTCCATCGTACAGTCGTACCGGACACCGGGTCGCACATGCGGTCCCACGCCATCGCCGATGCTGGTGCGCACCAGCAATTGGCCATTCAGAATCTGTACAAACCAGCCGTCCGCCTGCCAAATGCCGTTGCCGAACAGCACCGGCATGCCATCAATCGTGTCAGCTGTGAAGCTGAATTGCAGTCGGAATCCCTCGGCCATGTTGTACGCCGGTTTGGAGTCAAGCGTTAAATAGCCGTCCGAGACGCGAAGGCCGGTGTCGGCAATCTGGACCGAGCCGGTCTGTCCGGTAATCAGGTTCCGGTCGTGAGGAAGACGCAGTTGGCGGATTGGATCACGCGGGATGAAGTGCAGCAGCGCCTCTTGAGACGGGCCGGCCGAGCCGTTCAGGCCAATGGGCGTCAGCACATAGCGCCAGTGCCCCTCACCCGGCTGATCGACCGCACGCCCTCCGGTCAGGCGTGAATCGGAGGGCACGGCAATCTCGACGGGCTCACCGCCGGAAACCGATTCGCGTATCAGTCGCACCTTCCGTACCGATCCCGGCAATGGCGGCCATTGAAGGATGACCGAACGCCCACTGGGGCGCACCGTCATGGCGCCTATCGGTTGCGGCGCCGTCCCGGTCGCAGTGAACCGGGTTGTACCCGATGCCAGCGAGGCGCCGTTGATGTCGAGCGCTTCGATACGATATCGGGCGTCCGCCGTGTCCGGGTCATCGGCGAAGTCCAGCGCCGATGTGTGAGCCAGCAGTGTGTCGTCTCTGTAGACTCCGTATTCGATCGCGCCCGGGACGGCCTTCCAGCGGACCACTACAGCGGTCTGCTTGCCGGCAGCAACCGAAACCTGCAAGGCATCCGGGCGGTCCGAGGGTGACTGCGGTTGCCGCGTGGTAAAGGGGGTAACTGCATAGACCAGTACACCGGATGGACCCCAGGCGATCTGAGACGCGCCTGCCGGGATAACTGCCAGTTCGATGGATGGAGGCTGTATGGCCGATGCCGGCACAACGGCGCGGAACACCCATCCGCGAACGGGCGTGAGCGTATACCGGCTCCATGGCGTGCCCGGACGCCGAGCCAACAACTGCCCGCCCTGTCCGCCCGGGATGATCACCTCGATGGGAAGCGGCTGAGCAGCCGGGGCCGATGTAACCAAGCGCGGCACGGTGATGCTCACCTGCTGCGCTTGCAGTGCTGTCATCTGTGGCTGCATAGCCTGTGAATCGATCGCCGCCGGCCCATTACTGAGCTGCAGCGCCTCGGCGCGCAGCGCGCGCCAGGCATGCACCGCTTTGGTGTTGATCGTGGCCAATACGCCGTGTTCGCCGCGCGTGGTAATCAACCGGGCGAATGCCTGAACCGCCGCATCCATGGAGCCGGAGTCCAGTATTGCCAGCGCGTCGTAGGCCTTCTCTGCCCGCTGGGACGGGTCCGATGCGGCCTGTGCCTGCCGGATCAGGTCCTGGGCATGTACGGCGTCCTGCTGAGCCGCGTCAAACCGCAGGGTCCAGTCGATCTGTTTATCCAGCCAGATCAAACGGGGCAGCGGCTGTTTCAACATGCCGGTGACCCGGGTGAGACGTTCCTGTAACGCACGCAGCTGTTTCACCTTGTCCGGCTCCCCCGGCCCCCAGGCGAATGGCGCACATTCCGATTGACCCCATCCGCCGATCCACCGGTATCCCAGCTTGTCCAACTGGATGTGGATGTCCGTCATCTCCTGAGCGATGGAGGCCGGGTAGCATGCCGCAGCCAGCTCGGAGAAGTACTGCCGGGCTGTCAGTCCCGGACGCCAAGAGGCCTCCATCATGTAGCCGAATGCTTCTTCCACTTCCCGCGTGCGCCAGTGGATGCCTAGTATGCCCTGAGCGCCCTTGCGTTGCGCATCGGCGACCATCGGTTCATACACATGCACCCAGGCCTGGATATGCCACTGATCCCCGTCCAGTTCCAGCCACGGAATTGGCCAGCGCTCCCTGTCAGGGGGTAGCTCTCCATAGATCGCATCGACCCGTTCCCGCGGCCAGATATGGTCCAGCGAGGCGAACACAACGTCCTTGGGCAGCAGTTTGTCCAACCCCTCGTAATACTCGGCGGAGAGCAGCCGTTCGTCGCCACCCCAGCCGGAGATGATCAGTTTGGGCGGGTTTGTGTAGTTGCGGATTACGGAGTAGGCCAGCAATGCATACTGCTCCAGCCGTGCGCCTTCGCGCGCCCGCGCGGCGTGTCCATCGAGTCCATGCAGCAGAAAGCTGCTCTCTCCCTTGGTTGTCTCCACGATGCGCCGAAACGCATCGCGCCGATCGGCCGCGGCGCTGTCGAGCGCCTGTCGGGCCGTTTCAGGGCCTTCAGGATGGCGGTATCCGGTTACACCGACCGTCTCGGGCTGCCAGAGCCAGATATAGTTGGCCGCAGGGTATGTTCTCAACACGTGATGGAGCCGGGCCACGAACAAGGCACGGGCGGCGTCATCGAACGGGTTGCTGTAAATCTCAAAGCCGATACAGGCGTTCAACCCGCGGCGTCGGGCATACGTCAACGCATCCGCCATGACTTGCTGCTCGCGTAGGATCGCCTCTGCGGAAGGGATTGCTGGATCGGTGGTGGCCGCACCGAAACGCGGACTCCCGAACAACACCCCGACACCGCCCGCGAACTGGTCTACAGGCATCGGATGCGTACCCCATGTGGGCGAATCGGTGCTGAGCAGCCGCGCACCCCACTTCCACCCGTTCGTGTCCGGCACTCCTGCGAACGGCTCTGCGTCGTAGGTGTGGAACCCCACGAAATTCGCACCGCTTCGGATCAGTTGGTCGACCAGCGCACGATGGTCCACCGGATCCCACGTGGTGGGGCTGTTGAAGAAGTTATACCAGGGAAGCACCCCCCGGATCCGGAATGCGGGGGAGCGCCGGATGGGGCGGCTGGAGAGCGGCTTCAGACGCGAAGGCTGCGCTTCGGAGCCGAGAAAGAACGCGTATCCGCTTTCCTTTAGCAGCCCATAAATGGCGGCGGGAACTCCGGTTGCGGTGGCGGCTGCAGCGTAGTACATGTCGCCATTCCGCCGCGCCACTGACTGCAGGCAGTACCCTTCAGGACCCAAGCCGGCGAGGGGCAGCCCGGCTGCCGCGATCGTTTGCTGACCGGAATGCCCGATCACCACGGCAGGTATGGGTTGCCGGTTCCATTGCTGCAAGGTGATGACCTTGGGGACGCGCCCGGTGACCCGGGCGACGCATCGCTGCAGATCGGCCACTGCCAGCCGGGCTGGCTCGCTGTCCGGTGTGACGGCGATGGTGTCCCAGGGGCTGGCGGGAGCGGCCGTCAGCCGCGTGACCGCAAGCACAAATAGTGCAAACAGCAGGAAACGCATGGTGGGGAACCCTCCGGTGATGGGGTGTAGTGATTACTTGTCTATTCCCCTCGGCGGACTCGGTTTCCTGCAAGACAGGTCTGCGGGGCGCATGCATACACGCCCCGCAGACCCGGTGGCTCGGCTCACTCCTGCTGGCGGGCCGTGAATGCCGTGTGCAGCACCTCATGAGCGGTATGGCTGCCCGGTTCGTCCAGTTCGCGCGCATACAGCTCCTGCACAAACGGGTTATCCTGGGCGTTATGCAGCGCCTGCATGCTCTCGCACTCGTACATGATCGTGCGCCGGCGCTCGCGTGCGTTCATGTCGTTTGGCAGGGGTTGTCCGGCGCCGCCGATGCAGCCTCCCCGGCAGGCCATCACTTCCACCAGGTCATACTCGCAGTCGCCAGCGGCCATCTGGGCCAGGAGATCGCGGGCATTGGCCAGCCCGTTTACCACCGCCAACCGGACGGTCCGATCGCCCACCAGTACGGAGGTCTCCTTGATGCCGTCCATGCCGCGCACATCATGGAACGCCATCCGGCGGTTGCCGCCGCCGGTGGCTAGACGGAGCACCGCCTCCGCCACACCGCCGCTGGCGCCAAACATCACGCCGGCTCCGGTCTTGAACCCGAACGGCATATCCAACGGTTCGGGCGGCAACTCGTTGAACATCACGCCACCCTGTTCCACCATGCGGACCACTTCCTGCGTGGTCAGCACTGCATCGACATCGGGACGGCCGTTCCGTGCGAACTCGGGACGTGCAGCTTCGTATTTCTTCGCCGTGCACGGCATGATGGAGATGATCACCAGATCGTCCGGCTCAATCCCCAGCATTCGGGGAAGCACGCGGCGCGCCACCGCTCCGAACATCTGCTGCGGACTGCGGCAGCTGGACAGGTTCGGCAGCAACTCAGAATGGAACACCTCAGAGTAACGCACCCAGGCCGGGCAGCAACTGGTGAACATCGGCAGCCTTTCACCCTTCTCCAGCCTGTCCAGGAACTCGGCGCCCTCTTCCACCGTTGTCAAATCCGCGGCGTACGAGGTGTCGTAGATATGTTTGAACCCCATGCGACGCAGCGCGGCCACGGTTTTGCCCAACGCCATTTCGCCGTCTTCCACACCGAACTGCTCGCCGATGGCGGTCCGCACGGCGGGGGCGATTTGCGCCACCACCGTCTTGCGGTCATCATACAGCCACTTCCAGACGCGCTCGGTGTCGCTCTTCACGGTGAGCGCACCGGTGGGGCAGCAGGTGACACACTGGCCGCAATAGACGCAATCGACTTCGGCCAGCGGTTTGTTGAACGCCGGACTGACGCGCACATCCCAGCCGCGTCCCACGAAATCCAACGCGCCGATGCCCTGAACCTCCTTGCACATGCGTACACAGTCGCCGCACAGGATGCACTTGCCCCCGTCACGGACGATGGCTGGCGACGAGGTGTCGTAAGTGGTATCCGAGATGTCCTGTTCGAAGCGCTGCCTGCGTACGCCCATCCGTTCGGATAGCTCCTGCAACCGGCAGTTGCGGTTTTTCGTACACGTCGGGCAGTTGCCATCATGGTTCGCCAACAGCAGTTCCAGCGCCATCCGGCGGATGCGCATCGTGCGTGCGGTGTTCGTGCGCACGACCATGCCGGGTTCAGGCGGTGTGGAACAGGTGGCTTGCAAACCGCGTCCCTCGATGTCGCAGATGCACATGCGGCACGCGCCATATACAGACAGCTCTGTGTGATAACAGAACGTGGGCAGTTCGATACCGGCCTTGCGTACCAGTTCCAGCAGATTGGGTTCGCCTTCCAGCGGTACCCTTACCCCGTCTACGGTGATATATTTGCGGTTCATGCTAGTCCCCCTCAGGCCAACGCGATGGCGTTGGGACGGCAGGCGTCCATGCAGACGCCGCAGCGCACGCAGGTGCTTTGATCGATGACATACGGCTGCTTCGGTTGGCCGCTGATCGCGCTGACCGGGCACTTCCGGGCGCACAGCCCACAGCCCTTGCACAACTCCGGCACGATCGTGTACCGCTTGAACGCCTGGCACTGGCCTGCCGGGCAGACGCCGTCCCGCACATGAGCGATGTACTCATCTCGGTAATACCGCAATGTGGAGAGTACGGGATTCGGTGCTGTCTTGCCCAATCCGCATAGTGATCCGTCACGTACGGTTTCGGCCAGCTCCTCCAGAAGCGTCAGGTCATCCATACTGGCTTTGCCGTTCACGATTTTTTCCAGTATGTCCAGCATCCGCTTGGTGCCTTCGCGGCAGAGCACGCACTTGCCGCAGGACTCATTCTGGGTGAAGTGCATGAAGTATCGGGCGACTTCGACCATACAGGTCTCGTTGTCCATCACGACCAGTCCGCCGCTGCCCACCATGGCGCCGGCGGTCTTGAGTGATTCGTAATCCAATGGCATGTCCAGGTGTTCGTCGGTGAGGCATCCGCCGGATGGGCCGCCGATCTGAACAGTCTTAAACTGCTTGCTGCCGCGGATGCCGCCGCCGATGTCGAAGACGACCTCGCGTAGCGTCGCGCCCATCGGCACCTCGATCAGTCCGGTGTTGGTCACGTCTCCCGTCAGTGCGAATACCTTGGTTCCGGGCGACTGGGGCGTGCCGAACTGCCGGAACCAGTCGGCTCCGTTCAGCACGATCCGCGGGACCAGCGCGAGTGTTTCCACGTTGTTGACTACAGTCGGCTTGCCCCACAGCCCGCTTTGGGCCGGGAAGGGCGGCTTGGGACGCGGCATGCCGCGTTGTCCCTCTATCGAAGCGATCAGTGCCGTCTCCTCGCCGCAGACAAACGCGCCAGCACCCTCTTTGATATGGATGTGGAATGCAAAACCCGTCCCCAGTATGTCATCGCCCAGCAAGCCGGCCCGCTCGGCTTGGTCGATGGCCTGGCGGATACGGCTGACGGCAAGCGGGTACTCGGCGCGCACATACACATACCCCTCGTCCGCGCCGATAGCGTAACCTGCCAGCGCCATCCCCTCCAGCACGGTGTGGGGATTGCCCTCCAGAACCGATCTGTCCATGAATGCGCCGGGATCGCCTTCATCGGCATTGCAGATCACATACTTCTTGTCCGAGGCGACTTTTCGAGTCAGCGCCCACTTGCGTCCGGTCGGGAATCCGCCGCCGCCGCGCCCGCGCAGTCCCGCGTCCTCTATCGTCCCGACCACCGTATCCGGCGCCATGTCGAACAGCGCTTTGCGCAACGCCTGGTACCCGTTATGCGCCACATAGTGCCGGATATCGCCGGGATCTATCACCCCGCAGTCGGCCAGGGCCAGGTGTACCTGAGTGCGGTAGAAGGGGATTTCGTCGCGGTGCACATAGGCTGTGCCGGTGTTGGGATCGCGGTACAGCAACCGGTCCACCGGCTCACCGCGCACCAGAGTGGTTTGCACGATGTCCTCGGCATCCTCCGGCTTGACGTGTACATAAAAGATGTTTGCCGGCAGAATCCGCACGATGGGACCGACTTCGCAGAACCCCAAGCATCCGCTGTAACGCACAGAGATGTTAGCCTGCTCGTGGTCATCCAGCAGATCCACCACGCAGGGCAGTCCGGCCTTGGCCACCGCCTGTTGAAGCGCCGTAAAGACCTCATGACTGCCGTTCGACGTACAGCCGGTTCCGCCGCAGACCACGACGCGTGACGTCTCCGCCTCGAGCGCCGAGTTGGAGCGCTTCTGGATCTCATCCAGCGCATCGGGATGGGTGATGCGTGTCAGCGGACTCATACAGGCGCCTCCTCTGCAGCATCAGCGGCGTCGACCCCGTCGAGCAGCGCGTTGATGCTCTCACCGGTCATCTGTCCGTGTACTTTGTCATCCAGCACAACGGCAGGCGCCAGGGCGCATGCACCGATGCAGTTGACGATCTCCAGCGTGTAGCGCCCATCGCTGGTCGTGCGCTGTTTACCGGTAAGGCTCAGCCGGTTGCGGATCGCATCGATGATGTCGCGGTTGTCCCGAACGTGACACGCGGTGCCATCACACACGCGGATCACATGCTTGCCCTTTGGCTCCAGCGAAAACTGGGTGTAGAAGGTGGCCACGCCGCACACCGTGGCCGGAGGGATATCGAGCGTGCGCGCGACGGCCTGGAGCGCGGGTTGCGGTAAATACCGGAAGGTGTTCTGCACCTCTTGCAGGATCGGGATCAACGCGCTCTCGGTTCTGCCAAACCGGTCGGCGCAGGCCTCCACGATCGCTGTATATTGTGTATCCGCATGAGTCCCATGAACTGCGGTACTCATCGTTTGTGTTCCTCCATGGTGATGGCAGGGCGCATGTCAGGCTCCTGCCGGCTTGGACTGGTCATCAGGTACGAGAGAGTCATCAACCCGGACTCCAACCGCTGGTTCTCGATGATCACATGGCTGGGCGCCTGCAGCGGATGCGGCGTGAAGTTCCAGATCGCCCGCACACCGGCTGTCACCAACTGCCCGACCACCTGCTGCGCTGCAGGACCGGGAACGGTGAGGCACGCCGCGTCCACGTTGTTCGTTCGGATGAACGACACCAGTTCGCTGGTGTGCCGGATCTCCAGTGCGCCTCTCTGCTGGCCGATCAGCGCCCCGTCACGGTCGAATAGTCCGACCAGATCAAACCCTCCGGATCGCCAGATGTCACTGGCAGCCAGCGCGCGCCCCAGGTTGCCACAACCGACCAGAACGATCGGCTTGAGGTGATGCAGATCGAGTGCGGCGCGGATGCGTCCCTGCAGTTCCACCAGGTCATACCCCGAACGCGGGCGGCCTTCGGTGCCGAGTCGCATGAAGTCCTGTCGCACGCAGGAGGGTGACACTCCGGCATACAGCGCCAAGTCGTCGCTGGTTACCGTGGTGCGTCCCTGCTCTTTGAGATCACGCAGGCAGCTGAGGTAGAACTCCAGTCTGGATACCACAGCGCGCGTCATCATGGTTGGCCCCTCCGTGCATCTAATCGTTACGTATGTAACGATTAGATGCTACAGGATATCGGGCCGTCTGTCAAGGGTGCGCGGGTCGCATATTGGGGAAAGGGGAGCGCCGTGCGGTGCGGGTCGGGTTTAACCGCGCATGGGGCCGATGTATTGTGTCGCCACCACCACATCGTCGTACCAGACGGTGCGGGTCTGTCCGCCTCCCAGTCGATCCCAGGCGTCCCCCTCCAGCCAGAGCGAGAGATGCACCCGGTTAACCCGCAGCCGTGCGGACGAACGCCAGTTGATGCGCCGGAACCGGCCGCAATGCACACCGTCGACCCAGCAGTCCAGTTCACCGTCGGGGTGTCCCGGCGTGTTTGCTTTGACACGCCACTCCAGGCAGGTCCAACGCTCCCGTGCGGGTATCTGGTCGGGTTCCGGCTGCAGCCAGTTGCCCCAGTAGTTACCGCGGCCATCCGGCTGCATCTTCCACCAGTACGCGTAAAAGATCAACGCCCCGGGCGGAGGCCAACCGCGCGGACCAGTGGGCTCCAGCGTTGCCCAGAAGTGTTTGTCACCTTCAGGCGCTCTGCCGGCGCCACGGAAGCCGCCGGTCTCAGCATCCGCCATGAAGCCTCCGCCACCGTGCCCGTGGAACCCGTAGTCCGGGCCATACCGAACGTAATACCGCATGTGCAGCGTGTCATACCCGGGACGCAGCCACTTCTGCAGGGTGATGTCTTCGACCCCATTACGTTGCAGTTGAACTCTCAGTGACCGTTGTCCCCGGGCGATGCGCGGTGATGAGTCCCCCAGCACCGCGCGACTGTTGTTGTCCCGACCGGGCGCCGGGCGGATGATGCATGCATCCCAACCGCTTGTCGGCTCGCCGCGCTCAAAGTCGCAGTGGAACAGCACTGCGGGATCGGCTGCGATCCCACGGTCTCCCGGATAGCGGTCCGCCAAGGCGCGTTCCACTGCCGTGATATCCTACGGGTGCTGCTGCGGCTGTAGATGGACGACCACGCTGTCCATGGCGTCCGCCGGCCGGAACTCCACCGTGACCGCATCCGCATCTGCCGTCCACTGCAGGGGTGCACCCGATGGACAGCGCTCCACGTGTGACACCGCCTCAGTGACTGGCGCCTTAAGGCGCACACGGCCGGGATCGGGCAGTTCCTCAATGATGCCCTGTGCTGGCGCCGCCGGAGCGGTGAACCCCTGGTTCAAACAGTGGATAATCAAGCGGCCGGACTGGCGCCGCATCACCACCTGCAGCCAGTGCGGCGCATCGGTCTGCACGCACCGGCGGTTCACCGGCAGCGCGGTCTCCAGCATGCTGATCAGCACCGTTCGCAGCCACGGTATGCGGGTGTCGCGGTACCGTTCGAAGACGGGGCCCGGAATGCACCAGACCTGTCCGGCGCCGATGCTGCGGCGGACGATTGCCGGATGAACAGGCTGGTTATGCGCGGTGTCTGGACCGTCGAGGGCCTGCATCCATACGGCCGCGTCGGTGGGCGTTATCGGTTGCCATCTGCCCTGCACGGGTGCGGCCTGTCTGCCGGATGGCAGGTAGACCAGACGATCAGCAGCCGGTTCTGGTAACTCAATGCCAGCCAGTTCGGCCAACTGGGTCATAGTCTCCGCGCCGGTGGCCAGCACCCTCAAGCCGTGCCGGACGGCCGCAGCGATGCGATCCACCAGGTCAGATGGCAGACGCGTCTGCTCAGGGATGACCAGCAGACTCAGTTCCGGCAGCGCCTGCACCAGATCGTGCTCGTTCATCACTTCGGTCTGCAGATGCGCCTCAAGCAGGCACTGAAGTGCGCCGGCCACGGCGTTCTTCTGCGGGCCCCCTACCGGCATCAACGACTCGCCGCCCAACGCATAGAGATGACGGCTGTTCAACAGGATGGCCGCTTCCCTTACCGGCTGACTATGCCTGCAGATATCAGCGCGGGAGCGTACGAAGCGAGCCACATCCGCCACGGTCTCCACGTGCCATCCGGTAAGCCAGCCGGTTCGCTGGGGTACATCGTAGAGAGACACCGCGCCGCCCAACGCCAGCGCGGCCGATACCTCCTGGGTGAGCTGCACCGCGGGCTTATGCGTCCACGGGGGACCCCATCCGCCGGTGTTGGTGAACCCCCAGGCCATCAGGTCCCAGTCAAGCCCGCGCGACTGCATGAACCGCGCCTCTAACGCCGCAGACTCTGCACCCCAGATATGCGTGAAGTCGCCGCTCAGGTAGGCCGGCGTGTGTGTCATGGCTTCCGGATGGCCTACGGTATACATCCAGTTGCTGACCACCGTGCATGCCGGTTTCCGCTTCCGTACCGCGTCCGTGTACCGTTGCACATGCTCCACAAACAGCGCGCGGTGGAAGTCGGCCCAGCCATCCCAGTCGGGATCATCTGTCTGCAGGGGAGGGTTCGCCTGACCGGTTCGCCGCGTATACTCCTCACGGCAGCGTGCGCAATAGCACGGGTATGTGGCCCAGCACTCGCCATCCACCCAGAACCCGTCTACATCGTAGGTGTCAATCACTTCCAGCATCTGAGGGATCATCAACTCATCGGTATATGGGCTGAGATTGCATGTGGCGCCCGGATTATGCGGGTGATCACCTTCCACGGGAGGGGCCACGCGCGCCCAGTCCGGATGCAGTTCCACCGCACGCGCATCCCACACGCCGCTGTAATGCATCACCAATGGAATGCCCATGTCCCGGGTGACGTCGCGGTAGATACGCAGCGCATCGCGGACGATGCCGGGCGAAGCGCTGCCGGTCTGCGTGGGCCAACTGGTATAACCCGGGTGTCCCTTGCAGTCACATTGCACCCAGTCGGGCCGGATCTGTTCCAACCAGCATTTCAAGCGCTCCGCTGTCAGTTCAGCCCCCAATAGGGTGTCCTGTGCACCGGCGTGCAAGTCATGATGGACGCCAAATGCGACGCGGGTATGCCAGGTCTCCATCGTACGCGGCTCCTTCGGATGGTGTTATGTCTCGGTTTCGCCGAAGATCCTGTTCAGTCCTCCCCAACGGCGTCAGTTCGGCGGGCTGCAGACACAAATGCGGTGTTTCATACATCGTTTCGACGGCAGCGGGTATCTATATAATTAGCAAAGCTAATAACTGACGGGCGGCATCCGCTGCGCCGGAAAGGATACATCGATGAACCTGCCCAAAGTGATCGCCAAACCCCTGCCACCGAAGGTGTACCGCACGGAATCGGTGGGTATCTCCCGCAAGACGCATGATGAGCATTACAAGCTGTACATGGGATACGTAAACAAGACCAATGAGATCCGCGATCTGTTGAGCGGACGGCCGATGGACCGCACGAAGGCCAACCAGATCTACTCTGACATCCGGGCGTTGAAGGCCGACTACACCTTTGCGCTTGGCGGTGTCAAGAACCATGAAGTCTACTTTGACTCCATCGGAGGCGACGGCAGACCCCGTGGCGCGGTCGCCGATGCGATTGTGAAGACGTTTGGATCGATGGATGCGTTCATGGACGACCTGTATGCCACATCCATGGCCGCACGGGGGTGGGCCTGGCTGGCGTACGATCATGATGAGCAGACGTTGTTCACCTACCTGGGCGACGCCCAGAACACGTTTCCCGTCTGGAACGCCACGCCCATACTGGCGGTCGACACCTACGAACACGCCTACTACGCGGACTTCCTGACCGCTCGGGCGCGCTACCTGGAGGCGCTGTTCCGTGTGCTGGACTGGCGGGCGATCAACGCACGCTACGAGCAGCTACAGCGTCAGTAGTACGTGGCAGCAGCGGCGCACAATCCCGTGAGCCGCAGCATGACGGCAGGTTGACGCTGCACTGAAGCCTAGATCGCCTCTGGCTTCAGTGCACGTCATCGGTTGCCTGCCGCCGGTTCCCCGTATGCCGTGCCGCGCATGCCCGTGTGATGGTAATGCATGCGGATCGCTTGTTATGGGCGTTATGGGCGTATCATGAAACTGGGCAACGCGTCTCTGGCGTCCCGGAGAGATCTGTATGGGTTATCTGTTTGCGGCGATCGCCCTGTTGATAGCCGGTTATCTCACGTACATCAAACTGGTTGACCGCGTGTTTGGTCCTGATCCGTCCCGGTTAACTCCCGCCGTGACGCATGCGGATGGCGTCGACTACACCGCGATGCCTACGTGGAAGGTGTTTTTTGTTCAACTAATGGATATCGCCGGTATTGGACCCGTGTTTGGGCCCATCCTTGGCGTCGTGTATGGCCCGGTTGCACTCGTCTGGATTGTAGTGGGCGCCATCTTCGCAGGCGCTGTACATGATTATTTCAGCGGCATGCTGTCGATCAGGCATCGAGGGGCGTCGATCCCGGATGTGGTCGGTCAGTTTTTGGGGCGTCCGGCACGATACCTGCTGCGCATATTCTCCATCCTGCTGCTGTTGTTGGTCGGTGTGGTGTTTGTGTTAAGTCCCGCCGGGTTGATCAGCCAACATACCAGCCTTACGGTATCCGTGATGGTGCTGTGCATATTCGTCTACTACTTTCTCGCGACTATCCTGCCTATTGATCTCTTCATCGGCCGTCTGTATCCCCTGTTCGGCGCGTTGCTGCTTTTCATGGCGCTGGGCGTCATGGGCGCAATGCTGGTCAAGGGCTACGCCTGGCTGCCTCCGGTGCAACCCGACTTCAACCATCACCCGAAGAACCTTCCCATCTGGCCCATGCTGTTCATCACGCTCTCCTGCGGGGCGATCAGCGGATTCCATTCCACCCAGTCGCCGTTGATGGCGCGTTGCCTGCGCGATGAGCGCCATGGTCGCCTGGTGTTCGGCGGTGCGATGATCGCCGAAGGGATCATCGCGTTGATCTGGGCTACGGCGGGCATGCTGTTTTATAAGAACACCGCAGCGCTGAGTGAGGTGATTGCGGCGGGAACACCGGCGCTGGTGGTGAAGCAAGTGTCGCACAGCCTGCTGGGGCATGTCGGTGGCTTGGCGGCGGTCTTGGGCGTTGTGGTGTTGCCGATCACCTCGGGTGACACGGCGTTCCGGGCCACCCGGCTGATTGTGGCCGAGGCGTTCAAGCTGCCTCAGCGGCCGATTGGGAACCGGTTGGCGATCGCATTGCCCCTGTTTGTGATTGCCTGGTGGATTTCGCAGCACGAGTTTGAGCAGATCTGGCGCTACTTCGGCTGGAGCAACCAATGCCTGGCGTCGCTGGTGCTGTGGGCTTCCGCGGTCTACCTGGCGCAGAGGCGTAAGCCGCACTGGATAGCCTCTGCACCGGCGACGTTCATGACGGCTGTCTGCGTCTCTTTCATATTCAGTTCGCCGTTAGGTCTGCGATTGCCGCCGCCGGTTGCCAACTCGCTGGGAGTGGTGCTGGCCATCAGCGCCTGGCTGGTGTTGATCGGATACGCACGGCGCAAACCGACGGAATGATCTACTCGCTTTGGCCGTAGTACGCGTCTTTCCCGTGTTTGCGCCTGTAGTGTTTGTCCATCAGCTCTTGCGGCACAGACTCCATCTCGGTGGCGCTTTCAATGCAGATGTTGGAGAGGATGCCCATGGCGCAGACCTCTTCCAGCGTCACGGCGTTCTCCACACAGTGGGTAAGCGAATCACCCCAAGTGAACGGTCCATGCTGAGACACCAGCACAGCGGGGCAGGCCAAGGGGTCGAAGTCCCGTTGCTGGAAGGTTTCCACAATGACACGACCGGTGTTTGCCTCGTACTCGCGCTGGATCTCCGCCGGGCGTAAGGGACGGGTACAGGGCACGACGCCGTAGAACGCGTCGGCGTGTGTGGTGCCGAGGCACGGCAGATCGGCGCCGGATTGCGCCCACGCGGTGGCGTGCCGTGAGTGGGTGTGGGCCACCGCCCGAATGTTGGTGAAGTGGCGGTACAGCACCAGATGCGTCGGGGTGTCCGATGAAGGGCGCAACGCGCTGTCCACCACACTGCCCTGCAGATCCACCAGCACGATCTTGTCCGGTGTCAGACTGTCATAGGGCACCCCGCTGGGTTTTATGGCAATCAGTTTGCGGTCCGGGTCCAGAGCGCTGACATTGCCCCAGGTTAGTATCACCAGACCGTGACGGACCAGCGCCACATTGGCCTCGTAGACTTGCTCTTTCAGCTCTTGCAGAGTCATCGTTCGGATCTCTCCCATCGGTGTTCGTGTGCTGTGCCGGTATAATCGTACACGACTGCGAATCACGGCGGAGGACCCGATGCGTTACTTGATCCTGATGATGTGCCTGGTGCTGGCGGGCTGCAGCGCCCGTAAGCCGGTAGACCAGGGGGGCGTGACCGCCGTATCCGCGACCTTTTTTCCTGTGGCCGAAATCGTGCGCGGTGTCGCAGGCGATCGTTTGGAAGTGCGGGTATTGCTGCCGCCCGGCGCTGACCTGCATCATTTCGCCCCTACTGTGCGTCAGATGCGCGAACTGTCTGAGGTGGCGGCGGTGTTCAGCTTGGGACATGGTGCGGAACCGTTTTTGGATACGATGCTGCGCGGTGTGGATGTCAACCCGCCAGTTGTTCACCAGATCGGCGAGGGCTGTCGGTTGTTGCCGGCCGGTGATGACCATGACCATGACCATGGTCATCACCGCGATGATGGCCGCCATCATGAAGCGCATGGTCACAGCCGTTCGGAATCGGCTGACGCCAACCAGGCGGTCGATCCGCACTTCTGGTTATCTGTCGCGAATACCCGCCAGATGATACGCAACGTGGTGCGTATACTATCCGACATGCAGCCGAAGGACGCACCGGTGTTCAAAGCGAACGCCGACGCCATGATCCAGCGGCTGGACGCGCTGGACAGGCGGCTGAGTACCGCACGGCGCACACGCCAACAGCCGGGACGATATCTGGCGGTTCACAACGCGTTTCGATACTTGGCGGAGGAGGCCGGTCTGCAGCAGGTTGGGATCTTCGAACCGCGTCCGGGTGTGGAGACATCGGTGAAGGAACTGCGCGAACTGATCGACCAGACCCGGCGCGACCGCGTCAGTAAGGTGCTGGTGGCGCTTGAAGACAACCGGAAGCTGGTGGACTCGGTGGCCCGTGACGTGGGGTTGGATGTGGTGGTCATCGACGTGATTACCCAGGCGGACCCGTCAGGCGCCGGATTGATCGACCGGTTGGAGGCGAATGTGGCCCTGTTGGAGCGCGTGTTTCCGTGACCGTCATACCGGTGATCGAAGTACGCGACGCCTGTGTGGAGTTGGACGGGCGAATCGTGCTGGAACATATTGACTTCACGTTGAACCGAGGCGAAACGCTTGCCCTGATCGGCCCCAACGGCGCAGGTAAAACCACGCTGGTGCGTGCGCTGTTGGGGTTGGCGCCGTTGCGATGCGGCGAAATGCTGTTGTTCGGCCGCAGCGTGGTGCGGCGGCAGGCAGCGTCTCGCGTGGGGTATGTACCACAGCGGTTGGAGTTCGACCGCACGCTGCCGCTGACGGTGTGGGAGATGATGCGCGCGTATGCGCCGAAAGCGTCCCGCGAACAGGTGATCCACGCGCTGGAGCAGGTCGGAGCGGGCTCCTTGATTGATCGAACCGCGGGAGCGCTTTCCGGAGGACAACTGCAGCGTGTCGTGATCGCCTTGAACCTGTTGCGCAAACCGGAACTGCTGCTGTTGGACGAACCGGCGACGGGAGTGGACAGTGAGGGTGAGTTGCGGTTCTACGACTTGATCGAGCACCTGCGCCAGTCCATGGGGTTGACGGTCGTGATGGTGTCGCATGACCTGACGATGGTGAGCCGCTACGCCACGCGCGTGCTGTGTGTGAACCGCGAAATGATCTGCTGCGGATCCACACACGAGGCTCTGACCGACACGGCGTTGATCCAGCTGTTCGGTCAGGATGCCGCCCGGTATCACCATGGGGAGCATCATCACTGATGGTCGAAATGATGTCCTATCCGTTCTTTGTCCGCGCGCTGCTGGCCGCACTGATGGTGGGGATCATATTACCGCTGCTGGGCGTGTTTGTGGTGTCGCGGCGCCTCTCCTTCTACACCGAAGCGGTCGCCCATTCGGCGTATACTGGGTTGGCGCTAGCGGCATTGCTCCATACGCCACCGGTACCTACCCTGCTCGTTACGGCTCTGGTCGCGTCCATGGCGATAACGCTCACGCTGAACCACACGCAGATACCGGCGGATACCGTGATCGGCGTCTACCTCGCCATCTGCGCCGCCGGGGGAATCCTGCTGCTGGGTATGCTCAGCGGGTATAACCCCTCGTTGTTTCAGTATCTGTTCGGCGATATTCTGGCGCTGACGTGGACCGATGTGTATGTCATCGGCGGGGCGCTGATCTGCGCCGGTCTGGTGCTGCTGTGGTTATGGCCCGCATTGGTGCGATTGATGGTGCACCGCGAGATGGCGGTGGCGGCAGGGACACCGGTGGTCTGGCTGGAGATCGGATTTCTGGCTTTGCTGGCCTGCGTGGTGACGCTATCCCTGAAGCTGATCGGGATTGTGTTGGTAACGGCGATGTTTCTGCTGCCCACTGCGGCGGCCCGCAACCTCGCGACCAGTTTGCGCTCCATGGCCTGGTGGGCCGCAGGCATCGGATGTGTGTCCGGTCTGGCCGGCATGGTGATCTCATACCAGTTCAATACGGCATCGGGTGCGGCCATCGTAATGGTCGCAGCAGTGATCTTTGGATTGTCACTGTTTATTCGGCGCCGCTGACCGCAAGGAGGCTCTTCGTGATACCGAATCGGAAGACGGCCAAACGGCCTACAGTCTGGATGGGCACGTACCACCCGGAGCGGCTGACCACACAGAAGATGGACTGGCGGTTTTTACAGCGCCATATGGATGGCGTGGAGCTGTATATCAACTGTGTGGCCTACCTGACGCCGCAAGCCGAACTGAAGGCGTTCGCACGCGAACTCAAAGAGCGCAACATACAGGTGTCCTTGCAGTGCGGTTACTTTGACTGGGATCCTTCCATTGAGGTGTTCACCACCCCGAACCCGAAGGGTATCGCTGACCGCGTTCGCACGGATCTGAAGCCCGGTGTGGGACGGATCACGGCCGAAATCGAGATGCGCAAGATCGAGGCGCTGACGGAAATGGGCGTCGTGCCTGCGGTAGTTGCTTTGGATGGCCCCGTGCGGCGTCTGCTGTGGCCTGGTCAGGATGCCGGACGGAACGAACGGGGACTGACCGATCTGGATGCGGCCATTGATGAAGTGTTATTGTACATCCGCACGTGGCGCAGGCGGTTTCCGGATACTCGGTTCGTGAAGATCACCAACTTCCCGAATTGGGGTTGGAAGGGTGAACCGTCGTATCACGGCAGCGGGGAGAACGGGATGCAGTGGGGTGACTTCTATGAGGTCATTGAAACGTTTATGCGTCGCGTTCGAAGATCGCGTACGCCGTTCCATGGACTCCGGATCGATAATCCATATGAGTACGCTGTTGGTACGTCTCCGCAGCATCCAGTCAATGACGCGGTCGCGCAGCGGCTGAAACAGATAGACTTCATGGACCGCGTGCTGCAGTTGGAGCGCTACTGCCGCGCGAACAACCTCGAGGCCGAGCTGTTCGTCAATGCGCAACATGGCGACATCTCTGCGGCGAAGTTCCGGGAGTATACGCTGAAGTACCTCGATGAGTACGTACAACGTGGCGGCCGGCCGGATGCCTGGTTTGTGGAGAGTTGGTACAAGCATCCCGAGAAGGTGGGGCCGGAGACGGACCCGGAGTCGATGGCAGGCATCACCCGCGATGTGATCAAGCGTCTGTGGGCGTTGGGTGTGCCAACAGCCAGAAAGAGGTAACACCATGAAGCCGACGATCGTCGTCACGACATCGCTGATATCGGCAGCGCTGACGGATCTGGGACTGACCCGCACGCATCAGATCACGAGTCTGCTGCCACCCGGTGCGTGCCCCGGTCACGCGGATATCAATCCCAGCCAGGCGCGTCGTGTCGCGGATGCAGCCTTAATACTGGCGCATGGCGATGATCCGATGCTGAACACGTTGAAGCGCTGGCCCAAACGGAAAGGGCAACTGGTTCCCCTGCGGGTGGACGGTAACTGGATGCTGCCGGAAGTGTACCGAAAGGCGCTGGCTGCGACATCCGCAGTCTTGCAGCGTACTTGGCCGGCTGATGCCGCCCGCTGGCGCAATGCGGCGGCCGCCGCCGATCGGAATGTCGTTGCGCTCGAGACATCCATACGGGCCGATGCGGGCGTTCGCCGGATGAGCGGAGTGCCGGTTGCTGCGGCCATGATGCAAAACGAACTGGTGATGTGGCTGGGGTTGCGGGTGGTGGTGACATATGGTGACATGGATGCCATCAGCGCATCCCGGCTGCACGGCCTGACAATGGCTGCGCGGCGCGAAAAGGTGCGTATCGTGGTGGATAACCTGCAGAGCGGGCCGGAGGCCGGCCGTGCGCTGGCGCGAGCGGCGGGCGCGCGCCATGTCACCCTCAGCAACTTCCCGGGGGGATACCCGAATACCGGCCGTTGGGATCAGTGCCTGCGCGACAATGTCAATCGGTTGGTCCGGGCGGCACGATGACCCCGTGCGACGACTCCGCGCTGTATCTGCAGCGGGTGTCAGCCGGTTGGGGGACCAGGCTGGTACTGCGTGACATCGACTGGACCGTACCCAAGGGCGCTTTGGTTGGCGTGCGGGGGGCGAACGGTGCGGGCAAGACGACCCTGTTGCGGGTGTTGCTGGGCATGATGCCGTTGAGGTCGGGGAAAGCCATGGTGTGCGGGTTGCCTCTGCAGCGTGCGCACTACCGGGCGATCCGTCGCTCCACCGCCTGCCTGTTCCAGAACCTGGACGCCGATGTACGGATGCCCATCACCGCGGTTGATGTGGCCTTGATGGGGCGGTATGCGCTGTTGCGTACCGGACAGGCGCCGAGCGCCAGCGATCGCGCCGAGGCGCTGCAGGCGTTGCGATGGACCGGGGTGGAGCATCTTGCCGACCGGCGGTTCGGCCTGCTGTCGGGTGGGGAGCGGCAGCGAGTACACCTGGCGCGCGCATTGGCGCAGCAGGCGTCACTGCTGCTGCTGGACGAGCCCACCACGCACCTGGATGCGGAGGCGCGCAACGCGTTGAGCGGCCTTATCCAGCGGGTGCATCGGGAGCGCCAGGTTACCGTGGTGCTGGTGTCGCATGAGCCGGAGTTCCTGAGCCGTGTCGGCGGGGAGCACTACCTGATGGCCGACGGCCGGTTGGAGCGTGCCGGTTGAGGGAACTCTGGTCGGATCCGCTGCTGTTGCAGGCCATCGCCGCGGTCACATTGGCCGGTACCGCCTGCGCCGTTGTCGGCGTGATGGTCGTCGCCATGCGGCTGTCGTTCATCGGGGTGTGCATGAGTCACGCCGCATTTGCCGGTGCGCTGGCCGGGTTGTTGTTTCACATCTCGCCGGTCTGGGCCGGTTTTGGCGCGGCGCTGCTGGCCGCGGCTGTGCTGGGACCGCTGGCTGACAGAGGAGAGCTCTCACCCGACACGGCCATCGGCATCGTGTTCTCCAGTTCACTGGGTGCGGCGTTCCTGCTGTTGGCGCTGCTGCCCGGTCCGCGCACCCAGGCCCTGGGATTGTTGTGGGGCAGCGTGTTAACGGTCACGCGGGAAAACCTGTGGCTGCTCGGTGTGGCTGCTGCCGCGGCAACCGGGCTCAGCGCACGGTTCTACAAAGAGATCCAGACGGTGATCTTCAGCCGCGATCTGGCGCGAGCGTTGGGAATGCCCGCCACTGCGGTGTTCTACGGGATTTTGGTGCTGGCCGGTTTCACCACGACATCCGCCCTGACGGCGATTGGCGGGCTGCTGGTATTCAGCCTGATCGTGACCCCTGCGGCTGCCGCCGCGCGTCTCACCCATCATCTGGGGCGCATGTTCGTGTATGCCGCGATCTTTGGTGTGCTGGCAGGCTGGGTAGGGCTGGCGTTATCCTGGTGGACAGACTTGCCGGCCGGTGCGCTGATCATCCTCAGCGCGACCGCTATCTATGTCGTGTGTGCCGCGGTTCGGTCTCCCGGTCGGGCGTGAGTCAGCGCTACCCGAACGACGTCACCGGGAAATCCGCCCGTCGCTCAGGCGCACAATCACCCCATCCGGCCGCTTGGGGTACCACCAGGCCTCATTGGTGGGCAGCATCCGGCTGTCGTTTTCAAAGATACTGGGCGCCGTTCCCGGGCCAACGCTCCACACGGCCCACTTCACCGGAGCGCTGTTCTGGTTGAAGTAGGGCACCATCTGGTTTGACGGTTCCGGGTAGTTGGCCGACAACCAGATGGCCAGAATGGTGCGCGCGCCGTTGGCGTAGCCCGGTCCTGGCGCCAAGTACTTGTAAGCCCGTCCCGGATTGAACGGATCGTTCAACCGTTTCGGCAGGTATCCCATGCGGTGTAATTCCGGGGGCAGTTCGTTGTAGTCATCGATCTGCCCCATCGCACCGGCGCAGAAGGTGCGCGCCGGAGGGAACGCGCCGTCGTTGTCATCGGCATACAGCTGCAGCGCCACGCCGATTTGGTGGAGTTCGGTGATCGCTTTCCCAACGTTGCCTCGCTCCCTGGCTCGCAGAAACACCGGGAAGAGCAGAGCCGCCAGTATGGCGATGATGGCGATCACCACCATCAGTTCCAATAATGTGAAACCGACGCTGCGTGTGTGTGCGTGGCGCTGCATGTAAAGACGCGTCTCCTTAGCCTGATGCCGCTCCGAAGTTGCGGTCAATGATGAGGTAGTCGAATATCGTTACCTCGCCATCTCCGTCCATGTCACCCATGGCGCCTTTCTGACCGAAGAACCGGTCCAGAATCAGGTAGTCGAAGAGCGTGATCTTGCCATCGCTGTCCGCGTCACCGCTGGTCAGTTCAAAGAACAGCACCGGCCGCTCAATGGCGTCGAACTCCTGTTCGACTCCCAGGAATGGGTTGGACGGCAGCAGCCGCAGAGTGTACCTCTTGTTGGGGTCCACGGGGGCCGCCAGCTCTTGGGTCCAGAGTCCCCACTTGTCCGGAACCATCTGGTATGCGTCCAGTTCGCCATCCACCGGATCGATTAACGACATATAGATGGGCTTACCGGTGGGAGGCTGGTATCCCCAGTCGGGTACAACGGTCTCGATCGTGGCGATCACGTTGCCCGAGGCAGGCGAGGCCTGGATGCTGACATACACCGCAGCGATGGAGTCATCGTCCTGCCGATCACCCATTACCGTCACGATGTCATCGACGTTGACCTTGTGCACCGACGTGACCGTGACCTGATCCCCCTTGGCGTCTTGCAGGGTAAACTGGCCAGCGTCTGGATTTACCTCCACGACGCGCATCCGGGCCAGTGCGATCCGTTCACTCTTGGGCGTGCCGGGGATATCGGCAATGGCGAAGACCGATCGGGCCACGTCTGTCTGACGCTTCACCCACAGACGGTAATTGCCGGTGAACGGAGCCACAGGGTCCTCTTGGTCCATGATGCCGACCACCGTGATCTGGTAGTCCGGCTTGGTGCCCTCGAACAAACCACGGGCGCTGAGGAGCATGTCGACGGCGCCGGTCTGGTCGCTGATAGGCAGCGTATTGCCGGCAGCCCAGTTGCCTGCACCGACGGTCACGCCATGCAGCATGATGAAGCGGGTCTGATAGCGCTCTTCGCCGAACCGTCGGGGCTGGTCAAACCAGGTGACGTTGGATACGGACGAT
>CAZHSN010000042.1:0-23856 GCA_964535125.1 uncultured bacterium | reverse complement strand
AGCACCCTGCTGATCGGCATGGTTTCTGCGATGCTCCTCTCACGGTTCCGAACACTGGATGAGTACGGAACCTACTCCCAGTTGCTGCTGGTCGGCAATGTGGTGACCACCCTGCTGATCCTGGGGCTGCCCAACAGCATCAACTACTTCCTCGCACGCGCGGACACGCCCGATGAACGCAAGCAGTTCCTGTCGGTCTACTACACCCTCAGCACGATATTCAGTCTAGTTATCGGCGCGCTGCTGCTGCTGGGCGCGCCATGGATCGCGGCCTATTTTTCGAATCCCGCACTGCAGCACTACGTCTATGCGCTGGTGCTGATCCCGTGGACGATCATCGTGGGGTACAGCCTGGATAATGTGCTGATCGTCTACAACCGTACCAGTTCCATCATCGCCTATCGGGTATCCAACAGCGCGGCGCTGCTCGCTGCGGTGCTGTTGGTGGAATGGCTTCGCTGGGACTTCAGCGCATACATGCAGCTGTATGTCGCCATCCAGCTCGGGTTTGCGCTAGCCGTGTATGTCATTGTCTGGCGTGCGGCTGGTGGACTGCGTTGGACCGTGAACCTGCAGACCATTCGCACCATGCTCGTGTTCTCGGTACCTCTGGGTCTGGCACTGGCGGTGGGCACGCTGAACATGGAACTGGGGAGGTTGTTAATCGGCCGACTCACCAATACGGAACAACTGGCCATTTACACGAATGCCGCACGGGAGATGCCGGTCATCTTCATCGCCCAGTCACTCACCGCAGTGTTGATGCCCCGCATGGCGCGTCTGTTCAAGAAGGACCAATTCCAATCCGCCGTGGATCTGTGGGCGCATGCGGTGATCTTCGCCTACACCCTGATCTGTTTCATCGCCGCGGTGCTGATCACGTTTGCTCCCGAGGCGATCACACTGTTCTACTCCCGCAAATACCTGCCGGGCGTGGCGGTGTTCCAAGTGGCTTCACTGGTACTGCTGCTGCGGTGCACCTACTTTGGAATGGTGCTCAACGCCAGGGGCCAGACCAAGTTCATCTTTTACAGCTCCATCGCGTCGCTGGTAATCAATCTGGCGTTGAGCTATGTGTTGCTGCTCCAGATCGGACTGACCGGTCCTGCATGGGCGACACTAGTCAGTCAAACTCTGATCAACGGCCTGCAACTGGCCATCACCGCGCGGTACATCCGCGTACCCATGCGCCGCATCTTCCCCTGGCGCCGGCTTGCCGAACTGACGCTAGTCAACGCAGCGCTGGCTGCTTGTGTGTACGGACTGCGTCTGTACTACAGACCACATACCACGGGGCAGCTCTCATTCGAGTTGTTGATGTGGCTGATCCCTTGGTCCGTGTTGTATTGGTGTATCATCCGCAAGGACTTAAGCAACCGGTGGCGTCTGTTGAACCAGGCAGAGGCCAACTGATCGATCGGCCGTCCTACCGGCGGTTTGGGACCGCCATGCGGTCACACAGCCAGCCGGCCAACGGATGCTCCACACGCAGGTCTATCGCGGAGGCATACACCACCCCGCGGCCCACACGTATCCATCGAATCCAATCGACACGTCGGGTGCTGAGCCGTGCGTTATATCCGAACAGTATGGGGCGCCAGGCTTCTACGCCAGGTTCATCGACGAACGGATTACCGATTGGCAGACCCCATGCCTCCTCACCACCCCACAGGCGTCCCGCCACCGGCGCCCATTCGGGGCTCCATAGCACTACCATCTCACGCCAGAAGGGCGATGGGACACGCGCCAGGGTCTCATCTGTGGCGGCGGCTATCCACAAGACCGGCTCGCCCCGGACCGCGATCCAGCGCGCATCGTCCCATGTGTCGGCCACTGACACGGTGCGCTGACGGCGGGGATACACCCAAAGACTCCACTCATTGTAAAGCGCTGATGGCCCCACAGCGCCGCACCGCACCACCATTTGGGTGGGACGTGTCACCTCAGGCATCAGCACATAAACCGGATCGACAGCCGCTACCGCTCCGCCCTCTGCACGGCAGGCGAAACGACCGGAAGCCAGGCGCCGCCCGGCGCCCGTCACGGTCCACTGTACCTGCCCGCTCCAACCCGACTCCCCGCCGGCAGCGAGCCGGAACTGCAGTGCTTCGGTCTCACCGGCCCAGGAGGTCCGCGATGGCCGACGGGTCTGCAGTATAAAGATTGTCTCGCTGTTGAACCGTCGCCAGACGCTCGCTGGCCACTTCGGCCGGTTGATGTCGTCCAGCAGCCCCGGCGCAGTCTGTTGGATATCTCTGACCGCGGTCATCACAAATCCGCTGAGTTCGGGCCGCTGTCTATAGATCTCATAATACCGTTGACGCAGTTCCAGAGCACGGGTGCGCGACGCGTTCAACGCCCGGGCGGCATATCGCCCGCCGAACTGTGCGTCCAGACTCTTGATGGCCCGCGCCGCAGCCGTCACCCGGGGGGTATGCCTCCACCAACCGGGATGACGTGCTAACGGACCCGGGACGGGCCATGTGTCCGCATCCATATCCTCGCCGGTCAGATATCCGGTTGGCGGCGTACGCGACTGCAGCATGGCCGTCAGATCGGCAATCGCCGCCTCGAAGTCAGGCAGTTCGCGGTAATAGTGGCAGTCCAACCAGTCACTGAACCGTTGATTCAGGTAGGCGCTGTTGTCCGAGACGGGATCTCCGGTCATACCACGCGTCTGTTCGACCAGTTGGGCTGCCAGCGCCGCGTCAGGGTTATGCGCTTCGCAGGTCAGGCTGCGCAGCACCACTGACGCAAAGCGGCGGTCCCATGTAACCCACGAACGGTACCTCTGAAGCCACTCCTGCCGGTCATACGCGCTGTTCTCTTGCGGGAACGTCAGCCATACCGGATACTCCTGCCAGACCAGCAGACCCATTTCGTCACACAATGCGTAGAACCTCTCGGGGAACCTGAACATGCACACCTTTACCAGGTTAAACCCGCGTTCCCGAATCTGCGTCAATTCGCGACGCATCAGCTGCTCCGAGGGATCCACGCTCAGCAGCTCGGGATACCACGCCCAATGCAGCACGCCGCGCACCCTCAGCGGACGCCCGTTCAGGGTGAGCCGACCATCCTGAAACCGCACGGTACGCAGGCCGCACCGGCGCTCCAGCGTATCTGATATCCGGCCGTCAGCCCGCAGATCCACCCGCAGCAGACACAAATGAGGCCGCCCGGGAGACCAGAACATGGACTCGTTAACGGCGAATCGCGCCACGCCTTCGCCGTCACGCAACCGAACCGTCTGCCGGCCGACCCGCCGCCCCTGGGGATCAAACAGCATCACATCCGCATCGAGACTGACGCCGACGGCCGCGGACGCACCGACCGACACAAGCGCCATCCCCTGATCCAGGCGGATGTGTACATCCTGGATCGCTCCAGGGCCCGTGGTCCGCAGCCATACCGATTGCCAGATGCCTGTGAACCGATGCCCGATTGCCGCTGGAAAGCCGATGAAGCGTGTATCTCTGGCAGACGAGGTCTCGATCTCCAACATCAAATCGCCCCCGCGCGGCAGATGCTCCGTGATGTCCAGGCAAGCGGAGGTCCATAAGTCGGGGCAGCCCGGCACATCAGCGTTATTCACCCGCAGCCGCCCCGACTCTGCGACGCCATCTAGGCCGATCCACAGACGTTCGCTTGGGTGCAACCGGAGCGCCGGCACGGTTCGCATGTAGACACCCGGTTCGGTACAGGGATGACCGAACCCCTGCGATTCGCGCGTTCCGGGGACATGGATCCGCTCCCAGTGTGCGGAGGATTCGGTGAAGTCGCCGGGGCGGTACATCCAAGTTCCCCGCAGATCGGTCGCACCCGGAGGCAGCGGGGCGCGCAACCGCGCTGGGCTGTCCGCAGCGATAACACCGGCCGGTCCGCGACGCAGCGCTGAGATTGCCCATTCCTGCTTCTGTGCGCCTAGCCGCGCGGTGACGATGACCCGTCCAGAGCCGAACGCTTCGATCATTCCATCTGGATCGACCACGGCCGGACCGGAGACACTCCAGTCCACCCGGAGCGAACCGTTCCGAGAGTCCCCGAAGGGTGTACACTCGGCGCTAAGCTGGTGCGGTGTACTGACCGTTAACGCCACCGGAGCGACGATACGCCAGTTTGCTGCGTCACCAGCGGGTTCAGCCTCTGGAGTGGCATCCAGCCAGAGGCGTACGCCCCAGTTGCGGTCTCTCACAGGCATCCAGGGGCCGTCCGGCTCATGGGCATACCAACTGCGTGTGACGCCGAACCGTCGACCATGACCCAGCAGATCCAGGCTTGTGTCGGTCATGTTACCGCGGCTGATCACATTGGAGCTGATATCCAGGGTGTTCGCGCCGGATTTCAGGCGGTGCGGCGCGATATCCAGATCCACCCACCGCTCCATATTGCGGTCGATGTCCAGCGGGTGACGCGTCCACATACCGCCGTTCACCCGCACTAACAGGTGCGGACGGCGTTGCGCAGGCAGCAGTTCTAACTGTGCACCGTGATGGATGTGCACCCGCACGCCGGCTCGTCGAACCCTGAAGCCCGGAGGCGCCGTCAGCACAATCCGCTCCAGGTAGTCCAGCCCGTTGTCGCCGAACCGCCCGATGACGGTGCTCAGACGCCCTTCACCTGTGTCAGCCGCGCACTCAAACCGCGTCAGCACGCCCGGCAGCCTCTCTCGGAAGGCGCCCCACGATGGCCACCCGCATGTCTGTGATCCTGCGATGAAGCGCGTAACACCGGCGCTGCCTCAAGCACGCAGACAGGTTTCGATCTGGTTCAACTCGTCAGGAGTAAACGGCGCACTGTGCAGCGCACCCAGATTCTGGTCTATCTGTTCCACGCGGCTGGCGCCAATCAACGCGCTGGTGACACGCGGATCACGCAGCACCCATGCCAACGCCATTTGCGCCAGTGTCTGCCCACGCTGCCGCGCCAAGTCGTTAAGCGCATGTAACTTGCGCACCAAGTCGTCGGTTACCGAGTCGGCTTTCAGGAACCCGGTCGGTCGCGCCGCGCGCGAGTCGGCAGGAATACCCGACAGGTACCGGTCGGTCAACAGGCCCTGCGCCAGCGGACAGAACGCGATACACCCGATACCTTCCTGCTGCAGCACTTGCAGCAGGTTGTACTCGACATCCGGGACGAGCATGTTATACAGCGGCTGATGGATCGCACACGACACGCCCATCTCGCGCAGCAGCGAGGCGGCCGAAGCGGTTTGATGCGGCGAGTACGAGGAGACGCCCACATACAACGCCTTGCCCGACCGGACAGCCTGGGCAAGCGCGCTCATGGTCTCTTCAAGCGGTGTATCGGGATCCGGACGATGCGAGTAGAAGATATCGACATAGTCCAACCCCATACGGCGGAGCGACTGATCAAGGCTGGCCAGCAGGTATTTGCGGCTGCCCCACTCGCCATACGGTCCGGGCCACATCCGGTACCCCGCTTTGGTGGAGATGATCAGTTCATCGCGGTAGGGCCGAAGGTCAGAGGCCATGATCCGGCCGAAGTTTTCCTCCGCCGATCCGGGAGGAGGACCGTAGTTATTCGCCAGATCAAAGTGCGTGATGCCGGCATCGAACGCATGCAGCATCATGTGGCGCGCGTTCCGCAGCGTGTCGACACCTCCAAAGTTGTGCCACAGCCCCAGAGACAGCGCGGGAAGCAACAGACCGCTGCGCCCGCACCGGTTATAGTGCATCTCGGCGTAGCGGTCATCATTCGGCTGATACGACATTACGGACTCCTTCAACGGTCAGAGCTAGAGCGAGACCGGCGATAGTCTATTATGTCACGTCAGCCGCAAAAACATCATCTGTCAGGCGGCCTCAGCTCGCGCACCGCGCGGACCGGAAGCCGGCTGGCCTGACGGAGCGCTTCGCTGACGCGCTCCACGACCTGCTCTTCCAGAGAGTCACGCAGCGCATCGACTTCGGTCTGCAGCCGTTCCACGCGATCGAGGAGATCCAGGATCACTTCGACACCGGCCAGATTGACACCCAAATCGCGTGTCAAGCGCTGTATCTGCTGCAGCCGTTCGATGTCGTACTCGGAGTACATCCGGTTTTTACTGTTGACCCGCTGGGGCGCCACCAGCCCCAGCCGCTCATACAAACGCAGGGTCTGCGGATGCATATCGCACAGACGGGCTGCCACACTGATCAGATAGACAGGTTCATATCGGTTGCGTCCTGTTTCGGTCATCGGGTCACCCTTCCGCTCAGATCGCGCCGCGCGCCTGCAGTAGTGTGTGCAGTTGCTGCACCAGTTCGGTCTCGGATGCATTGAGATGCTGCGGCACCTGTATACGCACGCGTGCATACAGATGTCCACGCTCACCATGTCGCCCTTTGGGCATGCCCAAGTTGGCCAGCCGCAGCCGCTTGCCCGCCTGGGTGCCGGCGCGTATCGGCACAGTCACCGGTCCGTCCAGTGTAGGAACGGTCACCTGCCCTCCCAGCATGGCCGTGGTCATCGGCACATCGACATCCACCTCCAGATCATCGCCATTTCGGCGAAACACCGGATCCGGTGCGACTTCGATGTGCAGGATGACGTTGCCGCGCTGCCCGGAAGCGGATGCCGGCCCCATACCCTTCAGCCTCAGCTTACGACCGGTATCCACGCCGGCGGGGATGCTGGCAGTGACGCTTTCCCGGCGCGTCCGCACACCCCGTCCCTGGCACGACGAACAGGCCGCCATGCTGAAACGGCCGCGAGAGCGGGCCTGACCGCTTCCACCGCAGTCTGTACACGTCTCGCTCATCTCCAACTGAAGCGGTTTTTGTACGCCTGTGTACGCTTCCGCCAGCGAGATACGCAGGCGTTGCTCAACATCCTGAGGCGGCGATTGCGGGGCGTACCCAAACGGACCGTCAGCACCCTGACCGGCCATTCCTCCGAACAGCGAATCTATCAGATCCTGAAGGTTGAAGCCCCCCATACCGCCTGCACCGGCACCGCCGGGCCAGCCGCCGTACCCGTTTTGAGGCCCGGCTTGGGTCGCCTGCTTCCAGTATTCGCCGTACTGGTCATACTTGGAGCGTTTGTCGGGGTTGGACAGCACTTCGTACGCTTCGCTGATCTCCTTGAACCGTTCCTCGGCCTCCCGGTTGTTCGGGTTCACATCCGGATGGTACTTTCGGGCCAGTTTCCGGTACGCCTGCTTGATGTCCTTTTCCGCAGCGTCCCGCGAGACACCCAGTATCTGGTAGTAGTCTTTGTATCTATGCTCCATCTGATGTCCCCCTGCACGGCCTGTTATGTCAGGGGCGGGGCAAGGCCCTGCTGCCTCACCCCGCCCCGCGTTCAGGCGTAATGATCCGGGTTACAGGCCTGCGCTGGTATTACCCGGTGACAACCTGAACCTTCTTGGGTTTGGCCGCCTCCGCCTTGGGCAGGGTGATCGTCAGCACGCCGTTGTTGAAGGCCGCCGTCACACTGTCGGTCTGAACCGGTTTGTCGAAGCCCCAGGAGCGGCTGAACGTGCCGTATGCGCGCTCAATGCGGACATAGTCCTTGCGGTTCTCCACGTCCTCGAAGCGTCGCTCGCCCTTGACGGTCAGCACATCGCCCTGCAGTTCGATCTCCACTTCTTCCGGCTTGATGCCGGGCAGTTCCATGGCGATCACGTATTCGTTCTCGTTCTCGCGCAGGTCTGCTCGCGGAGTCCATACGGCCGCCGCATTCGGTACGGCTCGGCCTGTACCGAACCACTGACGCATCATGCTGTCCATCTCCGACTGCAGTCGGTTCATTACCTCGGTCGGGTCTTCCCATCGCTTGAGTGTCATTTGTGCCTCCTCCTTTCGGCAGATTGGTATGGCTCTCCCGCCGACCATCTCTGGTCGGCAGGATGGTTGACTATTTCTTCTCGAACTCGACGTCCTCGTAGCTGTCATCGGCGGAACCGCCGGTGGCTGCACCCTCAGCGCCCGCGTCACCCTGTGCGTCGGTGGAACCGGCCGCCTGCTCGTACAGTTTGCTGCTCAGTTCGTAACTGGCCTGCTGCAGTTCCTCAATGCGCTTGCGGGTCAGCTCAATATCTGTGCCGGCGCTGGCATCGCGAAGCGCTTGCAACGCCGTATCGACCCGTTGCTTCTGGTCCGGGCTCACCTTGTCGCCCAGGTCTTTGAGCATCCGCTCCGTCTGGTACACCAGACTGTCCGCTTGGTTGCGCACATCGGCCTGTTCACGGCGCTTCTTGTCCTCGTCCGAGTGCGCCTGCGCGTCCTTGACCATGTTGTCGATGTCGCTGCGGTCCAAGTTGCTGGAACCGGTAATGACGATCTTCTGCTCTTTCCCCGTCCCTGTGTCCTTGGCGCTCACGTGCAAGATGCCATTGGCGTCGATATCGAACGTCACCTCGATTTTGGGTACACCGCGCGGCGCCGGCGGGATCCCCGTCAGGTGGAACCGCCCAAGCGTCTTGTTGTCGGCCGCCATCTCGCGCTCACCCTGCAGCACGTGGATCTCCACTTCGGTCTGCCCGTCAGCCGCTGTGGTGAACACCTCGCTCTTGCGTGTCGGGATGGTGGTGTTCCGCTCAATCAACCGGGTGAACACGCTGCCCATGGTCTCGATACCCAACGACAGCGGCGTCACATCGAGCAGGACCACGTCCTTCACTTCGCCACCGAGCACGCCAGCCTGGATGGCTGCGCCGACTGCCACCACCTCATCGGGGTTGACACCCCGGTTAGGCTCCTTGCCGGTCATCTTGCGCACCATCTCCTGCACGCACGGCATACGGGTCGATCCACCCACCAGGATGACCTCATCCAGATCGTTGACGCTGAGCCTGGCGTCTGCCAGGGCGTTCTCGAACGGCTTACGCACCCGATCGATCAGGTCCGCACACAGCTCTTCGAAACGCGCCCGGGTCAGCTTCATCAACAGGTGCCGTGGCCCGCTTGCATCCGCGGTGATGAACGGCAGGTTGATCTCAGTCTCCACCATGCTCGACAGCTCGATCTTGGCCTTCTCGGCTGCTTCCCGAAGCCGCTGCAGAGCCTGCCGGTCCTGCCTCAGGTCGATACCTGACTCCTTCTTGAACTCGTCCGCAATCCACCCGGCGATCCGCTCATCGAAGTCGTCTCCGCCCAGGTGCGTGTCTCCATTGGTGGACTTGACTTCAAACACCCCGTCGCCCACTTCCAGAATCGAGACGTCGAAGGTGCCTCCGCCCAAGTCAAACACCAGAATGAGTTCACTGGACTTCTTATCCAACCCATACGCCAATGCGGCCGCCGTGGGTTCGTTGATGATGCGCAACACCTTCAGGCCGGCGATTTCACCCGCGTTCTTGGTGGCGGTACGCTGCTCATCGTTAAAGTAGGCCGGTACGGTAATGACCGCCGCATCGACCGCCTCACCCAGGTAGGCCTCCGCATCCGCCTTGAGCTTTTGCAGCACGAACGCAGAGATCTGCTCCGGACGATAGGTACTGCCGTCGATCCGGTATTCGTGCTTCGTCCCCATGTGCCGCTTCACCGAGATGACGGTCTGATCCGGCTTCATGATCGCCTGTCGTTTCGCGGTCACGCCCACCAACCGCTCGCCGTCTTTGAACGACACCACCGACGGGGTCGTTCGGCTGCCTTCCGCGTTCGGGATGACGACCGGCTCGCCGCCTTCCATCACTGCGACCACAGAGTTGGTGGTTCCCAGGTCTATCCCAACTGTCTTGCCCATGCTGTCTATCCTCCGTCCTCGGCCCCTGCGGCCGGTTCCGACTGTTTCCATACATATAGATACACACTTGAGTGTGTTGGTGTCAAGTCTTTTGACGCAATTTTGTTAAAATCTTTTGAAGGATCGAAGCCCTTACCACACAGCAACGCACCGCGGAGGGTCAGGCCTTCCGCGGTGCGTTGCTGTGCGGCTGAATCCGTCGCTGCAGGTGAGGGAACACCGTCACTGGGACGGTGCGTCACTTCCCATCAGTTCCTCCCAAGTGCCGCGCACCAGGAAGCAGTTGTCCACGTCGGCTTCCATCCGTTTGAACAGGTTCCATGGGATGGTGAACGACAGTTTATCCCGCCCGATGGCATTGGCGCTGCGTACGCGAGCCGACGCATCGGTCAACCCCAGGATGGCGCGGGGTTGATCCGAATCCACTTCGCGATACGCCAGTATGCCCATCTGGGCACATCCCGCCGCCATGCTGACCACCACGGCATTCCGCGTTTCCGTGGTATAGCAGCACAGCGTGACCAATCCGGACAGCTGATCAGGATTGGCCAGAAAGATCACCACTTTGGGCTCTTCGGTGGGGGTGAGATCCGATAGCGGCTTGAACACTACATACTTCGTGTTCAGGTCCATGCGCGGCAGTTCCTGTATAAACGCCCGGGCGACATCGGGACTACGGAAATACCCTTCTCCATGCTCAAGATGCGGATTCTTTTTCGCCAGTTCCCGACCTTCCGGCGTGCAGCAAAACTCCGGGTTGCCGTTTGACAGAAAGTACTCGATGCCTCCCGGCACGCCTTCATACGAAGACGTCAACCCCAATCCGACCGCCCCGCCCGTACATCCCGCGGTCTGCAGACATGCATACGCGGTGCGCCCCTTCGCGGCCGAACAGATAAGCGACACGACGCAGCCGCGGCGACCTTCGCCAAACTGCAGCGCGTTCTCCGGCTCCTCATCTGTCCATAACAGTGCCACCGGCTCCAGCTGCATCTGGATTCGCTCGGCGATACGACTTTTCATCCGTTACTCCCTTTCATCTGGATTGGTCATGCGCGGCAGGCTGATCGGTCGGTGCCGGCTTGCGCCCTAACATAATGATACGCCGTGACGTGGATTCATCGAACGGTGTCAGGTCTTCACCCCATACCTGTTCAACAGTCAATCCCGCCAGGCGGAACAGCAGCGTGAGTTGTGCCGGGCTGTAAATGCGATCGCCGGCGACCACTTGCGTCCTGTCCGACCCGTCTTTCTGCATCGCTATCACCATGCGCTCCGTGTCTTCATCCCATCGGGACGGAGCCGTCCGGCCATCTTCGGCGACCTTGGTGGGCAGGTGTGACGTAATGAACGTCCGGTTGGGATTCTCCATTAACAACCGTCCGCCCGGTTTCAACGCGCGTACCAGTCGCCTCAACGCGTCAAAGTCGTCTTCCACCCCGAAATAACCGAAGCTGTTGAACCAGTTCACCACCACATCGAATTGGGCGTCGATGGCGAGTTCGCGCATGTCGCCTACAGACAGCGATGCCTCATAGCCGACAGCTGCAAACCGCCGACGCGCCGTCTCGATAAACCGCGGATTTATATCCGAACCGGTATAGACAACACCCGTCTTTGCCAGGTTCACGCCGACCCGGCAGTCGCCGCAGGGGCAGTCGAGCAGCTGCATGCCCGGCTGGAGGTCCAGCGCCCGTATGATCACCTCGGCATCATGGATCGGCTCATCGCCATCTTTCAGCCATAACTCATCAGGGGTCTCCGCAAACCAGTCGGCGTCGCTGTGCGCCCACTCTTGTGTGGGCGACAGCTCAAACAGCTCATTCTGGGCTTCTATCTCCAGTTCACGCACTAACGCGCCTTCGGCCGTCACCAGGTCACCATTCTCATGGGCCAAGTAGACCACCGCCGGGCTGCTGAACAGATCAATGGTTCGGGCAACCCGGTATGTCTCAATGGCATCCACAAAGTTCCCGCCGCGCATCGACTTCAACCCGGAAAGCAGATTGACACTCGGCACGCTGGCGAGTTCTCCTTCACGTGTGGAGATCAATGTCTTGATCAGCAGGTGCTTCTCTCCTCTGTACGGCTGCTGCACATGACGCGCAAACGCCGCGGGATCCAGATAGGCATCTACCGACCACTCGATCTGTGTGTGGCCAACGCACTCACGATAGAGGTCCTGAGGGAACGAGCCCCCCATGGGGCGTGCACCGATCTCCACCAGACACGGGCCACTGTCGGTGATCATGATCTCGGCATGCCCGGGCCCCTGCCGGATCTGCAGCGCATCCAGCACGCCCAGGCAGTAGGCCGCCGCCTCCTGTAGCCTTGTGTCGAGTTCCACCGCGAACCGCGTGTGTTCATACACAGGCGCTCCCGCGTTCAATACTTTGTGGTACCGCCAGACATCGGATACGACATGCATTCCCTGGGATGAGACGGTGTTCACCACCACCTCCTCGCCGCGAAGCCGCTCCTGCACCAAAACCGCCGCATTCGTCTCCCCAAAGAAGGTTTGCGTTCCCAGCAACCGCTGAAATGCGCTGCGTAACGCGTCGGGTGAATCACAGAAGTGGACCCCCTCGGTACCGGCGCTGCGAACCGGTTTCACCACCACCGAACCGCCTTCCACTGTGCGCGCGAACGCCAGCGCTTCATCGATGTCCGCCGTCAGCACACTGCGAATGGCTCGCAAGCCGGCGGCTGCGACCGCCTGCTGCATCAGGTATTTATCACGCCGGATCGCACGCGACTCTACCGGATTGGCCGCCAGGCCCAGTTTGTTGGCAACCAGTTCGGAGAATTCCACGCCGCTTTCACAGCCCACCATCACCGCTGCCGGCGACAGCTCGCGAACCTGGCGAACCGTCTCATCGATGTCCCCTCGATGCTCCAACAACCCGCTGTACAATTGCCAGATATCTTTGCCGACATGCCCCACAAACGCAGCCATGGCAGCAGAGGAGCGCTCCATACCCGAAGAGAGATGGAACACACGGTATCCGCGTCGCACCAGTTCAGGCGCGTAAAACCGGCCGGTGGAGTATCCATCGACCACAACCACAGCCGAACCGGCTGGCGCCGGTCCCCTGTCCAACCAGGTGTCCACTGCCTGCTCCAACTCGTCATACCCTCCTCACTGTGATGGGAAACGCTTTCGTTATGTGACGCCTACATTCCTGCAAGCGCCGGGCTGAGTACACGTATAATGGAACCAACGTTCAGGTATCGAGGTGATCCGATTGAGTACCAAACGCCGACTGGACCGGTCCATCGCATTCATCAACGAGCGGATCGCCGCGGGAGACGCACCGGGAGCCGTCCTCGTGGTATCCGACCAGGGACGGATTGTCTGCCGTCATGTATTCGGCTCTTATTGCGGGCTGCCCGGGAGATCCATTCCGTTGACGCTGGATGTGCTGCATCCCACATATTCCTATGGGAAGCTGATCAGCAGCACCGTGCTGCAGATAGCCCGCCAGGAAGGAGTGTTCGAATGGGACCGTCCGGTGTCGGACTACATCCCCGAGTTTCGAGGCGGCGGCAAAGAGGCGATCATTATGCGTCACTTGGTGACCCATTCGGCCGGTATCCCGTCGGTGCCCATGGGACCGGTACGGACGCGCGACGAATGGAACGCCGCTGTTAAGGCGGCGTGTGATGCGGCAACAGAGTGGACGCCCGGCTCACGCTGCTATTATCACGCGCTCAGCGGTCATCTGGTCGCGGCGGAGGTCGTGTTGCGACGCACGCACGCTCCCGACTGGCAGACATACTGTGAACAGAAGCTGTTCCGCCCCATAGGGGCTAAAAGCATCACGTTCCGTGTCCCGTCCGATGCAACCCCAACGGCCATCACGCCGCAGCCGAAGGATATCCCGTCCTCGCTGAAGGACGCCTACGGGCTGGCGGGACATCCCGCCGGAGGCGCCTTTTCGACAGCTGAAGATGCCTGGAAGGTGCTGCAACTGCATCTGAACGGCGGTATCTGGCGGGGTAAACGGCTGCTTCAACCCGAGATGTTGAACGAAATGCACACGGTCCAGTACCAGCGGGAGATCGATGTCGCCAGACGCCAGAAACGTCAGCCGGCGCATGAGCCCTGGGGACTGGGCATCCTGCTGCGTGGAGCCGATCCGGCGGGCGGCAACGCCTGGTTCGGTTTCCGCGATCAAAACAGCCCGGGCATCTTTGGGCACGCAGGCATCAACACCGTGATCGGCGTGGCGGATATGAACACCAACCGGGCGCTGTTCTTCGCTACCACAGGATCGCCTGCTACCGATGAGATCACAATCGAACTGCGGAATGGAGTGACGAACCGGGTCATGGAGGACCTCACCTGAATGATGGCGGATGCCGTGGATCTGCCGGAAGTGACCATCACCAATCCGGAAGCCCGTTTCCAACTGGCGGAGGCGACACTGCCCGCTCAAGCCTATCCCGAAACGCCCCCCTGGGTACTGGAAATGGACCACGGCCCACGGTATTACATCACCACATCACAGACATGGTCGGTGGAGGGGCGTACCGACCGGTCAATCCTGACCGACAAGGACGCGCTGCGGCTCGACTCCGCCTATCTCGCGTCCTCAGGCAACGTGAGCCAGGAAGACCGCCCGCCGCCCGAACTGCTCAACCCCATCACTTATTGGCGGCGCAACTACTACGGCGTGTTTTCGGCACACCTGCTCACGGGAAATCCTACTCAACCCAAACGGGTCGTCGCTTTTTTGCACGGTGAGAACAAAAATGAACGCGTGTGGCCGGGCATCGAGTATCCCAATACCGTTCTGCCTTCACGTCGTTACAGCGCGCGCGACTACAGCGGCTATAACCAGCAGACAGGTAACTACGAGGACGCCTGGCACGCCTATTTCGGGTTCATCGGTATGGCCTGGTGCCCGTTGGACGAGCGGTGCGGTCAGTCGCTGATGGCCCATGACGAAGGGCCGGTGATCTGGCCGTCGACGGGATACCTGACCGCCAGCGGCAGGCAGGCCACCCGCGGAGTGCGCCACCCCAGCAGTATCATCCATGAGGGCTTCATCTACCTGTATTACCTGGAGTGCGGCGACAACGCCGCGCCGGACGGCCGTCAACCGGGCATGAAATGCGCCCGTGCACCGGTCTCCTCGCTGGGTAAGCCGGGGAGCTTTATCTGCTGGTTCCGTGACGGATTTCGAGAGCCATCACTCCCGAACGGCTTTCAACGGCTGAACCGACGCTGCCTGCACCAGCGCGGCGGACGCAGCAGCCGCGTGATCGACACCTGGTGCGTCCGCTTCACGCCTGTCCGCCTGGAAGGGACACCTTGGTTTCTGGGAGTCGAGGAACGCCAGGACCAGGCCGGTTTCGATATCTATTTGAGACTGTCGCGCGATCTGGTCCATTGGTCATCCGGCACTGCAGTGCCTGGCGCACGGCAGGATTGGGCTAGCGGCTACCACTACCCCATCGCACTTGACCAGTCTCTCCGCCGGAGTGATGCCGTGCGCTCCGATGGCTTTTGGCTGGCCGCCAGCCACGCCACATCCTCCACCGCATCACCGCGGATTGCCCTGCGCCATATGGCTCTGCGCCTGCCGCCCTGCTGAAAAGCAGGTAAGCAGGCGGTACGCGCTGTACAATAGTCCAATCCAGATCAAGAGGTGCGCCATGCCAGTCATCCGTCAGAATATCCGCCACGAATCGGGCATTCCTCTGGGAGGCATCGGAACCGGCAGCGTGGAGATCCGCCCGGACGGGCTTTTCCACGAATGGCAGATTATGAACTTCGGCCAGTGGTCACCACGAACACCTGCGCCTCCGGCATCTGAAACACTGCATCCGGAAGACCTGCTGTTCCTGGTGCGCACGTGTACGGCGTCCGGCGATGTACAGACTCGTATTCTGGCGCTAGACGCCCGGCTGCAGGAACTCTACAGCCTGCCGTTTGTACGCCCTGTTGAGGAAATCGAATTCGATGCCCAATTTCCCATGGCCCGACTCAGGTACATTGACGGCACGCTGCCGGTGCAAATCCGTGCAACGGTATGGAGTCCTTTCATTCCGCTGGATGCACGGGCATCCGGCACACCGGCCTTTTGGGTGGACTGGGATGTCGTCAATCAGGTCGGCGAGGAGGTCTCCGTCTCGCTGGCCGTGTGCATGCGCAATACAGTCGGGTGCGGCCAACCCGGCCACACCCCGTTGAACAAGCGGATTCAAGATCTTCCCGACGGATGGCGCGGAGTACAGCTGACAGCCGAAGGGACTGCGGCCGACGCTGTCACCACCGGCGACATCTGTATCGCCATGCATGGCGGCAGCGTCAGCTGTATCACCGGCTCCTTTACAGAGGAACGCAGTGCGCTGCACACCTGGGAGACGCGCAATACCCGATTTGGCACGAAACCGATCTCTTTGGCGCTTTGGCTGCATGAAGACGGGGTCTTGCCCGACCTGAATGCATCCAGCCCCTTGCCCGACCTGAGTGACTACGCCTCTGCTGAAGACGCCCCATGGGACCGGTTACTGCAGCACTCACTCATCGCCGGCATGGCGCGCCATCTCGAGCGTGCGGCGACTGGTCTGTCTCAGTCACCCGAGGGCCGCGAATACCTGCTGGGGTTGGCCCAGGAGGCTCTGCGGAGGCGGCTGGAATGGGGATTGACCGCCATATGCTCTCAGCAAACCGTTGCAGTGTGCGGCGCTGCACAGTACCGCAACGTATTCAGCTGGCATTTCCCCAACCACATCAACCCGACAGGCGAGCGGATCGGTCACAAGTACGCGGATTGGTATGCCGACAGCACCGAGGTCGCACGCACGTTCATTGCACAGGCACATGACTGGCGCAGCCAAACAGAGGCGTTCGACACGCTGCTGCGGGAGAACACGCTGCCGGAGGCGGCGCGTGAGGCGGCGGCGGCACAACTGAGCACACTGGTGAAGTGCACCTGGTGGACGCGCGATGGCCTGTTCGGCGTGTGGGAAGGGCTTGGCTGCTGCGGTTTTCACACCACCGACATCACCTATCAAGGCTCGTTTCCGATCATTGCACTGTTCCCGGAACTGCAGCAGATACAGATGAAGCAGGGAGCGCGCTTTCAGCGCGAAGACGGCCGCGTGCATCACATGCTGTTCCCAGATCTGACGCATGTGGACGACAGCTATGAGCGCGTCGACATGAACCCGCAATTCGTCATGCTGGCCTGGCGCGACTGGCTGTGGACGGGTGATACCGCCTACCTGGATCAACTCTGGCCGCATATCGTGCACGCCATGGACAACACCGCGCTGCTGGACACCGATGGGGACGGGCTTCCCGACAGCGACACCCGCCGCAACACCTATGACGCCTGGGACTTTACGGGTTGCCCAGTCTACATCGCCAGTTTGTGGCTGGGGGCACTGCATGCGGCCGCCGAGATGGCGGATGTCAAAGGCGACGCCGAGCGGGCATTCCGCTGGCGCGCCGCCTTTGACGTTGGCGTACAGTCGCTGGAGCGGCTCTGGAACGGCGCCTATTACAACCTGTGGGTGGATGGCGATCAACACGACGCCTGCTGCATGAGCGACCAGGCATCCGGAGACTGGTTCCTGCGGTTGTGCGGCGCCAATGGTATTTTGCCCGCAGAGCGCCTGAACGCCGTCATGGATGCCGTGCTGAAGTATAACTTCCGCCGGGGACGCGGCCTGCTCAACGCCGCCTATCCGCCCGATGCTCCGCGACGGGCGGTCACATCCGGGAACATTCAAGCGGACGCCCCATGGACCGGCATCGAGTACACGGTAGCAGCCCTGCTGATCGCCATGGGGCGTTTGGCCGACGGCATGGCCATTGTGGACGACATACACGACCGTTACCTGCGCGCGGGACGGTTCTGGAACCACGTGGAGTGCGGCAACCACTACTACCGGGCGCTGTCATCCTGGACGCTGCTGCTGGCCTTCAGCGGTTTCAACTGGGATGCCTCAAAGCAGCGGCTGCACATCGTCCCGGCGCAGCGCCGCACCGAATGGATGCTCCCTTTCTTCATACCGCAGGCGTGGGGAATGGTCGCTGGCGCCGACCAGGCGGTAACGCTGGCGACCGCCGGAGGCGCCCTTACCCTTCAAACGCTGCAGCTGGGATGCACCGTTGAGCCGGCGTCCCTGGCGTTGTCACTGGATGGCGTGTCTCTGGGCGCGCAGGCTGAAATCGAAGACGGAGTGCTGACGCTGCGCTTTGCTCAACCCGTCGAGTTGATCGCCGGCAGCCGCCTGGACCTCACATTCGGGTGAACGCCATACGCCATACGCCATCCCGGGCCGGAAATCCCCGGCCCGGGATGGCAATGACCGCCTAGATGATCATGCCGCCGGCAGTGCCGTCGCCCACAGCGCCGAAGCTGCCGTCGATGATCAGATAGTCGAACAGAGTCACCAGCCCGTCGCCGTCCAGATCGGCCATCGGTTGACTCTTGCCGAAGGAGGCATCCAGAACCAGGTAGTCAAACAGCGTAACCGCGTTGTCACCATCTGCATCACCGTTAATGAGCGCGGCGTTCACATCGTTCTGGTAAGGATCCAGTCCGGTCTGACGCACCCATAAGAAGTGTGGCGCGCCGATGCGCAGCGTCACCGGAGGCTGCGTGTACATCGGCGTGCTGTAGCGGCCGTCCTGTCCTACGCGCACCAGCCGGTTCTCCACAGGTTGGGTACCGCCCTGCCATACCTGCATCCAGACAGGGTACCCATCGGCCGGAACCTGCAGTTGCTTCAGATCAATCGCTCCCTGCACATTGCCGGCCCACCGCACAGCCGCCGCGCAGGACGCCCCGGATCCAATCGACGCGAACGCGTTAGGTTCTGGGCGATTGAGCTCACCATAGTTGTTGCCGCCCCATAGGGTAACCCGTCCGTTGATGTCGATCGCCATCGAGTGGCTGGCGCCAGCGGCGATTGCCGTAAACGGTCCATTCGGCGTGGGCGTGTTACATTGCCCCGAGTCGTTACGTCCCCAGCACACCACGCTGCCGTTCTGCTTCAACCCCACCATGTGGTGAGTGCCCGCGGCGATCATCGTGAACTGCGTATTGGGATCAGGCACAACACATTGACTATAGGTGTTGTCACCCCAACACACCACCTGGCCGTTATGTTTCAGCCCGGCAGTGAACGCCGCACCGGCGCTGACTTCGGCGAAGTTCTCATTCGGAGCCGGAACCGTACATTGTCCGGAGCTATTCAACCCCCAACAGCTGATAGTGCCGTCTTTACGCACCGCGGCGGTGTGTGACTGGCCGGCGGCCACCCGGTTGAACTGCTTATTGGGCGCGGGCACGCTGCATTGGCCGGCATCATTGGCGCCCCAGCACACAATCGACATATCATCGTCCAGCAGGGCGGCGGTGTGAGAGCCGCCAGCGACGATCTGAGCCACGCGCGGCAGACCTTCGGGTACATCGCACTGCCCGTTTCCGTTCATGCCCCAGCAGACAACCGACCCGTCGACGCGCACTCCCGCGAAGTGGAGCCCGCCGCGAGCCACCGCCGCGAACATTTCATTCGGTTCCGGTACACCGCACTGTCCGAGGTCGTTTAGTCCCCAACGCACCAGCTTGCCATCGCTCTTTAGCGCGACCGAGAATGACTGCCCTGCGCTGATGGCAATAAAGTCCGCATTGACCCCGGGGACGTTGCACTGACCGCTGGAGTTCTTACCCCAGCAGATCAACGAGCCATCCTGCTTCAGGGCGATGGTATGATCGCGACCGGCGGACACCGCCGTGAAACCGGTGTTTGGCGCCGGTACAGAGCACTGACCGTCGGCATTGTCACCCCAGCACAGCACCGACCCATCGGTCTTCAACGCCGCGACGTGCCGATAACCGGCCGAAACCTGCGTGAACCCGCTGTTGGGGGACGGCAGATTGCATTGCCCTTTGGCGTTATTGCCCCACGCCGCAATCGAACCGTTGCGTTTCAGACCAACCGTAAAGTAGCCGCCTGCATCCACTGAGACGAACTCCTGGTTAGGCGCCGGTACGTTGCATTGGCCATCATCGTTCATGCCCCAACACAGCACCGCGCCATCCGACTTCACAGCGGCTGTGTGGTAATACCCGGTGGTGACCTGCACAAACCCGCTGTTGTCTACCGGGGTGAACGCCTGCCCGTGCGTGGTGTCGCCCCAACCACGCAGCGTCCCGTCGCGTTTCAGCCCCATCGTGTGGGCAGCACCCGACGCTACCTGCACAAACGATGTGTTGGGGAACGGCGGCTGACACCGTGAGTCAGGGTTATACCCCCAGCACACGACACTGCCGTCAAACCGGACTGCTGCGGCGTGTGTATTACCCGCACTGGCTTGCACGGCCCCACCCATCAAATCGGCCCGGGGTTGGACTGTGACACCCCAACTCTCCACAGTCCCCATCTGGGCACAACACACATGTGCCAGCATCAGGCACAGGATCATCGACAACCAGACAGCGCGTGTTCGCAACGACTCCTCCATAGGCATCTTCAGATATGGGATCGCCGCACGGCCTCCCATGAATGCCAATCAATACATTCTGCCATAGAGGCAGCGGTTACCGGTCAGTCGCCGGAAGCACCAAACGCGCTGTCGATCACCAAGTAGTCGAACAGGGTCACCTGTCCATCTCCATCGAGGTCGCCCATCCAGTGGGCGGAGCCGAACGCCCCGTCCAGCACCAGATAGTCAAACAGCGTCACCGCATAATCGCCATCCGCGTCGCCGTTTACCAGCGAAACGTTCAACGGCCCCGATGCGGGAATGAACCCCGGGAACCGCGCCCACAGGCAGTGTGCCGCGCCCAGACGCAGTGCGAGGCCCGTGGCGACGATGCCATGGGGATAGCTATACAGCGGGGTGCTGTAGTCGCCTTTAGCCGTTAACCGAACCAGACGCGTCTCTTGCGGCTCCAAGCCTTCAAACGGCCACACTTGAATACACAGCCAGCGGCCCGCCAGTGTGTCCATCTGCTTCAGGTCGGCGCGTCCGGTGAGCAAGGTGCTGTACCCGCGGATGGAGACATTGCCGTAGGCGTATGCGTTAATCCAGGTATGGTTGATATTAGGACTGGGCATGGTGATCTGTCCGTCGGTGTTGTCTCCCCAGCCGACCAACAGGCCACTTGCTGTCATCGCGACCGAGTGGGCGTCACCGGCAGCGATGGCGACAAATCCGCGATTGGGCACGGGGCCGTCACACTGCCCGTCATCGTTATAACCCCAACAGACAACCGTGCCATCCCTTTTTAGCCCAACACTGTGCCATCCGCCTCCGGTGATAGCGATGAAGTCGCTGTTTGGTTCGGGTACATCCAACTGACCTTCGACGTTACGTCCCCAGCACACGATAGACCCGTTCGACCGAAGCGCCATGTTATGGTATTTTCCGCAGGCGATGGCCACAAAATCCGCGTTGGGGGCGGGCGCGTCGCACTGGCCGTAGCTGTTGTCACCCCAAGCGACCACTGTCCCGTCGCCGCGCAGCCCCAGCGTATGCTGATGCCCGGCGGCCAAGGTCTTGAAGTCGCTGATCTTGGGCGGGGTACATTGCCCGGAACTGTTGTCACCCCAGCAGTCCGCCTGACCGTTCCAGTTCAGCGCCACGGTGTGGTAGCCCCCAGCCGCCACCATCGCGTATTGCGGCTGCGTGGTGGGAACATCGCACCGGCCGTCGCTGGTGTTTCCCCAGCAGGTCACCCGGCCGTCCGCATACAGAGCGGCGTAGTGTTCGTCACCCTTCACCACTTCCACAATGCCGCTGTTCGGATTCGGGCCGTTGCATTGGCAGTACTCATTGTTGCCCCAACAGACCGCCTCTCCGTTGGATACCGCCATCGAGTGCCATCCTCCCGCACCAATGGCCTGAAACGGGCCCAGACCTTTGGGCGGCTTGCACTGTCCGTAGTCGTTCTCACCCCAGCACACCACGGTCCCATCGGCTTTCAACCCCATGGAGTGCATGGATCCGGCGGCCACCGCAACAAAACCGGTGTTCGGTTCCGGTACATCACATTGGCCAAAGTAGTTGGCTCCCCAGCAGATCACCGTACCGTTACGTTTCAAACCGATCGTGTGATATGCGCCGCAGGACACTGCGACAAAGTCACTGTTCGGCGCAGGGACCACACAACAACCCTCTGTATTGGCGCCCCAGCAAACAATAGATCCGTCTGTCTTCAACCCGGCCGCGTGGGCGCCGCCCAGTGCGATCGCTGTGAACCCGCTGTTCGGTTCTGGAAGATCGGCTTGCCCGCCGTTCCCCGGTCCCCAACAGACGATCTGCCCGTTCTGCTTCAGCCCCATCGTGAAGTCGATCGCCGCGGCGACCGCCTTAAAGCCGGTGTTGGGAGCAGGCACATCACATTCGCCCGAGTCATTGCGGCCCCAACACGCTACGGAACCGTCCCGCCTCAACGCGGCGGTGTGCGCATACCCAACCGCCACCGCTGTATACACATGGTTACCTGCCGGCGGTTGGCATTGCTGGTATTGATTGTACCCCCAGCAGACAATGGACCCATCCACACGCAGTGCGGCTGAGTGCATCGCTCCCCCCGCCACGGAGACCACCCCCTGCAGCCGGTCGGGCGTGACCATGCGCCGTTCGCCCCACGCGTCCACGGAACCAGCCTGAGCCAGCACTGGGATCACCAAACAGGCAACCCACATGGTCATCAAAGAGTAAAAAACACCTGCGCTGTTGATCCGACTGCGGTACGACAGCATACCGGTTCCTCCAGTGAGCCCACATACTGGCGGCCGAGATAGAGCCAGTATATCACCTGAGGCGGTTCACGTACAGAGGCTATACTAACGCACGCAAAGCGACCAGGTACTCGTAGCGTCCATCAGCCAGGCGCCTTACGGGTTTGATGAGCTTGCCATTTACCGTGGGCTCAGCACCCGTTGCCAACGGCATGAGGCGCAGCCGTACCCGGATGTCACCAGGCGCCGGTGCTCGGCTTCCGGAAAACGACACACCCTCTCGGGCAGCCTCGATCCGCAACCAGTTGCCGCGATAATACACGTTTTCGGCTCCCAATCGGTCCAGCATGTCGGGCAAACGGGGCTCCACGGTGAGCACGCCATCCTCATCCGAGGACACACCCAGAAACGCCAGCAGCGGAAACACCGTCAGGCAACTGGAATCCCCCAGAAACTCGCGGTCCAGACCGATCCCGCCCGGCATGGGGCTCTGCTGTCGTCCGCGCTCGGGGTGGTTGTCGTAATAGGCCCGATAGAATTGCGGCCCATCTCCTCCTGCCGCTTTGACCTCACGGAACCAGCTCATGATCTCCAGCGCGCGCCACCAGGCGCTGTTGACCCCCTCCTGCCCCATCTCGCCGCATCGCAGCATCAGATCAAACAAAGACGTCGCGGGAATCGCTCCGCCGTCCTGCATCTGCTGCTCCCACTGCCGCGAGTAGTACCAGGGCGAGTCGGGCGCCTCCCTCTTGCCCTCCAGATACCACGTCCAGTAATACCAGGATTGGTTGCGTCGAGTACTGGTGCGCGGGCCGAAACGGAAGCGGTATATATCACGGCCGGTACTGGTGTCGCCGCGCACGGTGCGTCGACTGGTGACCCAGTCGAACACAGCGCGACGCTGAGCCGGGGTCCCGACTCCGTGCGCCATCGCCCACAATGTGAAGTGCAGAAACCCGTAGTCGTGCTTTTGCCCGCGGATATCCACTGTCTTGGCAAACCGTCCGGTTTCCGGCATCCACAGCACGGTCTCAATGCGCCGCTTAACACGGGCTGCCAGATGCTCCAGAGAGGCCGGTGTCTCCCGATACCCAACCGGCCGGCCATCCGGCCCGTCGACCCGGATCGGGCCGCAGGTGATTCCCTGTCGCTGCGCGGCACGCTCCAGGTTGGCCATGGCGCGCAACGCGGCGTACAGAAACACGCTGCTCTCGATATCATACACCCCCACGGGGAGCAGATCCCAATAGCTGCCGTAGACCGAACGGCCCGGTTCCGGTCCCAAGCCCTGTTTCCCCACCATCCAACCGGTATTGACCAGACCGTCACGACGGCCGCGCAGATGTTCCAGCAAGAACACCATCGCAGCACGCGCACGCGGCAGCATCCGGCGCAGGAACGGCGCATCTCCGCTCCAGTTGTAGAAACGGGATGCGTTGGTGATCAGTATCC
>CAZHSN010000041.1:0-24067 GCA_964535125.1 uncultured bacterium | reverse complement strand
AGGCAAGACGATCGTGGCGGCTGCGGCCGTACTGGCTTGTGTGCGCGGCGGGTACCAGGCGGCGATCATGGCTCCCACAGCCATATTAGCCACGCAACACTGGCTGGTGTTCAACCGCCTGCTTCAGAAGATGGGATGGGCGATTGATCTGGCGGTAGGCAGCTTGGGGGTGCGGGCTCGGAAGAGCTTGCGGAACAGTATCGCCACCGGCACATCGCAGGTCGTAGTGGGGACCCATGCGTTGATAGAGGAAGATGTCCAGTTCGCCAGACTGGGGTTGGTCATCATTGATGAGCAGCACCGGTTTGGCGTGCTTCAGCGTGCAACGTTGCGTCAAAAGGGGCAGAACCCTGACACATTGGTGATGACGGCAACGCCGATACCCCGTACGTTGACCATGTCGTTGTTTGGTGACCTTGACCTGTCCGCCATTGATGAGATGCCCCCAGGACGCACGCCTGTTCGTACCCACTGGAAGCAGCCCCAGGAACGCGAACAGGTCTACCAGGGGGTGCGCACGCTGATGGACGCAGGCAGGCAGGTGTACTGGGTATGCCCGTTGGTGTCCGAATCTGAAAAGCTGCAAGCGCGCGCAGCTACCGAATTGGCGGAGCATCTGCGCCGGGATGTATTCCCTGGATACTGTATCGGGTTGCTGCATGGCCAGATGAAACCCTCTGAGAAGGACTCAATCATGGAGCAATTCCGGCAGGGGCAGATCCAACTGCTGGTGAGCACCACCGTCATCGAGGTGGGTGTTGATGTTCCCAACGCATCTGTCATGGTGGTGGAAGACGCAGAGCGATTTGGGTTGGCCCAGTTGCATCAACTGCGGGGGCGTGTGGGCCGTGGCGGCCAGCAGTCATATTGCGTGTTGATCAGCGAGGGGCGCACCGAGAACGCCCGGGCCAGACTCGGGATACTGACCGAGACGTCTGACGGGTTTCGGGTGGCTGAAGAGGACCTGAGACTGCGCGGCCCAGGAGAGATGTGGGGGGTACGGCAGAGCGGAGCGCCGCAACTGCAGGTTGCGGACCTTCTGCGTGACGGTGTATTGTTGAGAGAGGCGCGAGAAGACGCACAGGAATTGGTTGCCGCTGATGTACGGCTCGAACGGCATCCGTTGCTGTTGGAGGATCTGGAACGACGCCGCGCTGCTGCGCTGCTGGCCACGGTGGGGTGATATGGAGCGTATCGCTATCTATCCCGGATCGTTTGATCCGGTCACAAATGGACATATGGACATCGTGCTGCGTGCGGCGCGGCTGTTTGACCACCTGGTGGTGACGGTGGCGGCCAATACAGCGAAACAACCGCTGTTTTCAGCCGACGAGCGCTGTGCGATGTTGCGCGACGCATGCATGACGGCAGGGCTGACCAATGTGGAGGTGGACCGGCATGACGGATTGCTGGTCGACTATGCGCGCGCCCGCGGCGCACAGACGATTATCAAGGGATTGCGCGCGGTATCCGATTTCGAAATGGAACTGCAGATGGCGCTCACCAACCGGATGCTCTGTCCGGAACTGGAGACGCTGTTCCTGATGACCCATGCTGATTACCTGTTTTTGGCTTCCCGAACGGTCCGCGAGATTGCGGCACTAGGGGGTGATGTCTCCGCCATGGTGCCTGCGGGTGTGGAAGTCTTACTTTATAATAAACTGAGGGCCAGACAAGCGCCCACATCATCAGAGGGAGCCTAGCTCATGGAGATCCTTGCGCTGCTCAAGCAGATGGAAGAGGTGTTGGATAACGCCAAATACCTGCAACTTGGCAAAATCTCGATTGGCCTGGATCACGAAGAGCTGATCATGCTGATGAATCAAGTGCGCGCCAGTCTGCCGGAAGAGCTGCGCAAGGCGAGCACTGTAACCCGTGACAGTGAAGCCATTATTGAAGCCGCGCGGCGTGACGCAGAGCAGATGATCGCCAACGGGCGCTCGCAGGCCTCGCAGATTGTCCAGGAGGCGGAAGCCGAGCGGGAGCAGATCATCGCCGAAGGGCGTGCAGAAGCCGCCAGACTGGTGGAGCGCCACGAGGTGACCCTGGCCGCGCGCCAGCAAGCTGATGACATGATGAGACAGGCGGAGCACGAGGCGGCGCAGCGCAGTGACGACGCCGACAGATACGCACTGGAAGTGCTACAACGGCTGGAGGATGTGCTTCAGCGCAATCTGATTACCGTTCAGAAGGGGCGCGACGCCCTGACACAGATGCGGTAAACGACACACACGCAAGAGGGGCCGCCAGGCCCCTCTTGGCCGATGGAGCGATAACGTGAACATTCTGGTAATAAACTGCGGCAGTTCATCTCTGAAATACCGCCTATTCGATGACAATGGCCAGCGCGCCAAAGGGCAGATTGAGCGCATTGGACAGGACGACACCACGCCCGACCATACCAGCGCCGTACAGCGGATGCTGGAGCAGATCACCGCTGCTGACACGGCAGGGCGCGTCGATCTGGAAGACATCCAAGCCATCGGCCACCGTGTGGTGCACGGAGGCGACAAGCTGACGGAGTCGGTCCTGATCGATCGGGATGTGATCTCCACCATCGATGCCTGCATCCCTCTGGGGCCGCTGCATAATCCGGCTAATCTGCAGGGTATCCGCGCCTGTCTGAAGCTAATCCCGCATGCCAAACAGGTGGCTGTGTTCGATACAGGATTCCATCAGACAATGCCGGATTACGCCTACACCTACGCCATCCCTGAAGATCTGCGCCAGCGGTACGGTATTCGCCGGTACGGCTTTCACGGCACATCTCACCTGTATGTGTCGCGTGAGGTGGACAAAGAACTGGCCGCAGCCGGCGTAAGCGGCCGCCGCATCGTCTGTTGTCATCTGGGTAACGGCAGCAGCATCGCCGCGGTGAAGGATGGCAAATGCATTGACACGTCGATGGGGATGACCCCGTCCGAGGGCTTGATGATGGGCACCCGCTGCGGTGACATCGATCCGGCCGCGCTGATCTTCATGATGCGTACGTTAAACTACGATGCGGACCGATTGGACCGCGTGATCAACAAAGAAGGCGGTCTGCTGGCGGTAGCCGGCATGATCGATATGCGCGATGTCGAGGACCATGCGGCAGCCGGTGATTACCGTTGTTCACTGGCGTTGAATATGTTCTGTTACCGCGTGCTGAAGTACATCGGCGCCTATGCGGCCGCAATGAACGGGATTGATGCGCTGGCGTTCGCCGGCGGAATCGGTGAGAACAGCCCGGAGGTCCGTCAGCGGGTGTGCAGCCAACTGTCCTATCTGGGTGTCGAAATCGACGCAGAGGCGAACGACATCAAACGCACCCGCCGTGAGATCAGCGCCCCCGGATCAAAGGTCAAAGTCTGGATCATCACAACCGACGAGGAGTTGGTGATTGCCCAGGAAACCCGGCGCTTGGTGAACGGCGGCTGACAGCGGGCTAAGTCCGTGTTATAATATACGGGCGATTTCGGCCCCCGGGGGTCTGACTCCGGGGGCCTGCTCGTGCCGGGAGAACGCCGTTGCATCTGGACCTCAACGAGATTGTCGCTCATGTCGGGCGACAGATGGACTACGAACTGGACGAGCCGGTGGGCTCAGTGCCGGATGTGGCGTTGCATGTGCCGGTGACAGGGAAGATCACGTTCACCAACACGGGCAATCTGTTGTTGATGCGCGGAATGATCCAGACATCGCTGGCGTTGGAATGCTCCCGATGCCTGGTTACTTTTGCCTACCCGGTGCGTGTGCGCGTGGAAGAGCAGGCGCCGCTGAACGATGTGGGAGGCGGGCGTGCGGGTGATCGGGTGCAGCTTCGTATCGAACCGGAGGACGAAGACCGCTTCCTGTTCACCAACAACGTACTGGATCTGTCTGAGCTGCTAAGGCAACTGCTGCTGCTGCAGACCCCGATCCAGCCGTTACATGATCCCGAGTGCGCCGGTCTGTGTGGCGCCTGTGGGGCAGATCGCAACACTGGACCTTGCAAGTGCCAGCAGGAACTGCAGGGCCAGGGCAATCCGCTTGCGGACGCGCTGCGCGCACGGCTCGCGGACACCAACCAGACAGACGCCTGAACAGGCGACGACCAGTCTACCATGAGGTGAGATAGATGCCATTACCGAAACGACGTCATTCGCATGGGCGTTCCGCCCGCCGGCGCACCCACTATACCCTGGTCGCGGTCACTGTGGCCAAGGACCGGTGCCCCGGTAACAATCCGGATTGCCCCGGCAGCCACGTCTCGCACGCGGCTTGCCCTGTCTGCGGTTATTATAAAGGCCGTCAGGTGTTCGTTCCCAAGACACGGCGCAACCGCGAGTAGTGCCACCCATCGCCGTGCCATCGCCCGGACGCCGCATCTGCATAGCTGTCGACGCCATGGGGGGCGATCACGCCCCGGAACAGGTGGTCCTCGGCTGCATTGAAGCCGCCAAGTCCATGCCTGATGTGGACTGGATACTGGCTGGAGACCAGTCACGTATCCAGGCGCTTTTGGCGGGCCATCCGGCGCTTCGTAACATGTCCATTCGGCATTGCAGCCAAGTGATTGAGATGGACGAGAGTCCTGTCAGCGCTGTGCGCCGCAAGCGGGATGCGTCTCTGGTTGTCTGCGGTAATCTGGTCCGCGAAGGTCAAGCTGATGGTTTCTTCAGTGCAGGGCACAGCGGGGCCGCCATGGCGGTCGCCGCCTTGCAGATCGGCCGGATACCGGGTATCGACAGGCCGGCCATCACGCTGCCTCTTCCCAGCAGATCAGGCAAGTTCGTGTTGATTGACGCTGGCGCCAATGTGGACTGCGACCATACCCATCTATTGGAGTTTGCAGTGATGGGCATGGTGTACGCAGAGGTTATCATGGGCATCGCCCAGCCGCGTGTCGGGTTGCTTTCCAATGGCGAAGAGGACAGCAAAGGCAACCAGGCCGTTAAGGCGGCCCACAAGCTGCTGCGAGGCAGCGGACTGCCGTTCATTGGAAACGTGGAGGCTCGTGATGTGTTCGCGGGTAAAGCGGATGTGGTGGTCTGTGACGGCTTTGTGGGCAATGTGCTGTTGAAAACAGCCGAAGGCGTGGCCTCAATGGTGGCGCACTTCATCGAAGATGAAGTGCGGGCGCATCCGTTGCTGAAGGTGCCCATTGCGATGCTGATGGGCGCGCTGCGCCGGATGAAACGACGCATCGACCCGGACGAGTACGGCGGCGCGTTGCTGATGGGCGTACAGAAGGTGTGCATCATTGGCCACGGAAGCAGCAAGGCCAAGTCGATAACCAATGGCCTTCGGCTCACCGTACGCTCTGTCTCCGAGAATGTCGTGCAGAAGGTCGAGTCTCGGATGGTTGAACTGTCCGATCTCTTCAACACCGCCGCATGGCTGCTGGACGAGAACGGTTCCCGGTGATGCAATCCGGGTGACGCTGGAGGTATCCGCATGTCCGTACCCCCTTATGCCCTGTTGTTTCCCGGTCAGGGTTCTCAACATGTCGAGATGGGGATCGATCTCATTCCCGAGTTTCCAGAAGCCGCCCAAGTGTTCGCCTTAGCGGATGCCGTCTGCGGCTTCTCCGTAACAGATCTGTGTACACACGGTCCGACCGAGCGGTTGACCGACACTCTGTATGCCCAGCCGGCTATTGTCACCACCGAACTGGCGGTGCTGGCCGCGTTGAGTTCGCAGATCACCCTCAGTCCGGCCGTAGTGGCCGGACACAGCGTCGGCGAGTACGCGGCGCTGGGAGCCTGCGGGTTGTTGACTCCCGAAGAGACCCTTCAGTGTATTGTGGTGCGTGCGCAGGGTATGCGTGAAGCGGCACAGCAGCACCCGGGCGGAATGGCCGCAGTGCTTGGCTTGGACCACGAGCGTGTGGCCCAGTGTTGCGCCCAGGTTACGGATGGTGTCGTGGTCGCTGCTAACTGGAACGCGCCCGGGCAGACGGTGATCTCCGGTGAAAAGGACGCGCTGGTGCAAGCGGGTGCGCTCTGTAAAGCGGCAGGAGCACGGCGGGTGCTGCCGCTGAAGGTGTCCGGAGGGTTTCACAGCGTGTTGATGCAATCCGCCGCGGATCAGATGCAGCAAGCGCTTCAGGCGATCACGCCTGCGGTTCCGCGATGGACGATGAGTTGGAATGTACTGGGACGTGTCGCTACGGGTGACGATCCGGAACCCCGGTCCCTCATGGTGTCGCAGATTACTCAATCGGTGCTGTGGCAGCAGCAGCTGGAGGAGATGTGGAGCCGTGGCGTTCGTCTGTTTGTGGAACTGGGGCCAGGTGAGGTGCTGTCCGGTCTGGTGGCGCGCACGCTGCCCGATGCTGAGACCGTCCGCGCCCTGACTGTGGACGAAGTCAGGCACGTGGCCCGTCGACTGGGAGGTGGTTCATGAGCGAACTGACTGGAAAGGTCGCGCTGGTAACAGGCGCAGGCAAGGATGCCCGAGGTATCGGGCAGGCGATCGCGGGAGAACTGGCCCGCAGAGGCGCTTGGGTTGCTGTGGCGTCGCGCACCGAGGAGAACGCCCGGCGTGCAGCGGAATGGGTGTGCGCAGCGGGCGGCACCGCGATGGCCGTGGCGATGGATGTGTGCGATGCCGCATCAGTGGATGCCGGCGTCAAGCAAGTGGTTGCCGCTTGGGGACGGCTGGATATCCTGGTGAACAATGCGGGCATTACGCGCGACGGCCTGTTGATGCGCCTGTCCGAGAATGACTGGGACGCCGTAGTGGACACGAGTTTGAAAGGGGCGTTTCTCTGTACTAAAGCGGTCTCCCGCCAGATGATCAAGCAGAAGTCCGGCAGTATCATTAATGTGGGTTCCATCATGGGATTGATCGGTAACGCCGGACAGGCCAACTATTCAGCCGCGAAAGCCGGTCTGATTGGCCTGACCAAGGCGACTGCGCGGGAACTGGGCAGCCGCAGTATCCGGGCCAACCTAGTTGCGCCGGGCTGGATTGATACGACCATGACGGATGCATTGGGTGAGGATGTCCGTGCGCAGATGCTGCAGCAGATACCGCTGGGGCGTTTGGGCTGTGGAGAAGACGTCGCCCGGGTGGTTGCCTTTCTGGCTTCAGACGACAGCGCCTACGTCACCGGTCAAGTCTTGACGGTGGACGGTGGTCTGGTTATGATGTAACGGACGGACAGCCAACAACGCAATTCAACAGTTGCTATCTTTTTCAAATCGGTGGAGGAGTTCACAATGACACTCGAGGATCGAGTCAAGAAGGTTATCGTCGACAAGCTGGAAGTGGCCGAGTCTGAAGTCACCCCGGATGCGGCATTCATGGAAGATCTGAACGCCGACTCGCTGGCGTTGCTTGAACTGGTCATGGCTTTTGAAGAGGAGTTCGGTATCGAGATCCCCGACGAAGAGGTGGAGAAGATCCGTAAAGTTTCCGACGCCATCAGCTACGTCGAGCGGGCGACAGCGTAACCACGCCATTGAGTAGCCGCAGAGTTGTAGTCACCGGCATGGGGGCGGTAACCCCCCTGGGGTTGAACGTCACCGATTTCTGGCAAAACATCCTGGCGAGCAAGTCCGGTATCGGTCCCATCCGCGGTTGGGATGCCTCAGGTCAGCCGGTGCGTATTGCCGCTGAAGTCCTCGATTTCAACCCCGAGACGGTCATTGAAAAGCGTGAAGCCAAGCACATGGATCGCTTCACGCAGTTCGCCATCGCGGCGGCGGTTGAGGCGCATGCAGACAGTGGGTTGGTCATTGATGATGCCAACCGGGAGCGTGTGGGTGTCATCATCGGCTCAGGGATGGGTGGCTTGATCACCATTGAGGAGCAGACACGTGTGCTGATCGCCCGGGGCGCTTCGCGCATCAGCCCATTTGCCTGTCCCATGATGATACCCAACATGGCCGCCGGTCAGGTGTCGATCCGTCTGGGCTCTCAAGGTCCATCCAGCTGTGTGGTGACCGCTTGCGCATCGGGCAGTAACGCGGTGGGCGAGGGGATGCGTCTGATCCAGTCGGGGGCCTGTGACGCTGTCGCCGCAGGCGCCTGCGAGGCGACCATCACCCCGATGGGTCTGGGTGTGTTTGCCGCCTGCCGGACGTTGAGCCGCCGTAATGACGAGCCGGAACTGGCCAGCCGTCCCTTCGACGCCGACCGTGACGGCTTTGTGATGGGTGAAGGCGCAGCGGTGCTGATTCTGGAGGATCTTGAGCATGCGCAGGCGCGCGGCGCCCGGATCTATGCCGAGTTGGCCGGATACGGCAACACGTCTGACTCGTATCATATCACGGCGCCCGCGCCGGAGGCGACTCAGACTGCACGGTGCATGACCATGGCCATCCGCGATGCGGGAGTTTCGCCGGAGTCCGTGGTGTATATCAATGCCCATGGCACCTCAACGGATGCCAATGACCGCTTGGAAACGCTGGCCATCCGTAACGCGTTCGGTGACTGGGCCTATAAACTGGCCGTCAGCTCAACCAAAGGGGCGACAGGTCATATGCTGGGGGCCGCCGGTGCGGTGGAGGCGATCGTCACGATATTGGCGCTGCGTGATCAGACGGCGCCGCCGACGCTGAACTGGACCAATCGCGATCCCGAGTGTGATCTGGACTATGTCCCTCAGACAGCCAGGCCGATCCAAGGGGATGTCGCGCTCAGCAACTCCTTTGGTTTTGGAGGGCATAACGCCACGCTGCTGTTTAAGCGCTGGGCGTAACCGCGAGCATACAATCAAACAGACAGACAGGGCGGCCTTCGGGTCGCCCTGTCTGTTTGATTGCGTGAGCCATCTGCGCGATAATGCAGCTGAACTCACCGGGAGGTGCGGTATGCACGATGCAGCGGGCTCTCTCGTCATTGATGTCCATCCGTCGGTCGGCCGGTTTGGCTGCCGCCTCCAGCGGATTGCGCAACGGGCGTATACAGAACGTCCCGTCAGTGATCGTCCGAATCGGCACGTGTGGCGGCTCGCGGTCGCGCTGGATCACTCGCTGCCGCCCCAGTCCTGCACGATCGATGTTCACGCGGACCGGGTTCATATATCCGGTGCGGACCGACTGGGTCTGTTGACGGGTGTGGGGCGCTGGTTGCGTACCGGCGCGGCCAACCCCGAACATCACGTGATCTGGTCAGAGAGCAGCACTCCATCGCTGCCGGTGCGCGGTATGTACTGGGCCACGCACTTCCAAAACGCATACGTCACACTGCCCGTGGCCTGGCTCACACGGTATATCGAAGATCTATCGTTATGGGGTGTCAGCCACTTGGCTGTGTGGTTTGATCTGCATCACTATGCGGGGATGCGCGACCCTGAGTCTCAGGCGATGCAGAAACGGTTGATCACGCTGCTGCAGAGCGCCAGGCAGTTGGGTATGCAGACCGCCCTCACCACGATAGCCAACGAAGGGTTCTGTGATACCCCCGAAGCCCTTAGGGCAGACTGGCGAGCGGGTCAGAACGGCTATGTCGCCGAACCAGCTGGCCACTACCACGTCGAGGTGTGTCCGTCCCGACCCGACGGTATGGAACTGATCCTGCGTAACCATGCCGAACGGCTTGAGGCGTTTCGGTCGATTGGTCCGGATTGCCTGTGGATCTGGCCCTATGATCAAGGCGGCTGTACGTGCGCGGGGTGTGCGCCATGGGGCGCCAATGGGTTTCTACGCGTGGCGGAACGGGTGGCGACGCTCTACAAGCAGCGAAATCCGAAGGGGCAAGTCCTGTTGTCTACGTGGTACTTTGATCACTTCACCTCTGGTGAGTGGTCCGGATTGTCGGAAGCCTTCCATGCCGTACAACCCGGCTGGGTGGACCTGTTGCTTGCCGATGACAACGGATACACGGCGGCTTTTCCCGAATACCCGTTACGGCATGGCGCTCCGGGAGGGTTGCCGATGGTTGGTTTCCCGGAGATCAGTATGTACCAGCAGGCGGTATGGGGCGGGTGGGGCGCCAACCCATTCCCGGCGCGGCTGCAATCGCTGTGGGATCTGGCAGGCCCGGTGCTGCGCGGAGGCTACCCCTACAGCGAGGGCATCTATGAGGACCTCAATAAGATCATCATGACGCAGTTGTATGTGAATCCGGCGACATCCACCCAGGAAGCGATGCACGCGTATCTGAGTTGGCATGTCAGCCCGCAGTATGCCGATGCACTGTCCGAGGCGTGTCTGTTGCTTGAGACGTCTCTGCCCCGCACTCAACAAACGGCTGGTGGTCGAAAGCGTTACGTGTTGGACCGTCCGGATGCGGCGATTGAGGCTTGGGACCGGATTCGCGACGTACACGAACGCCTGACACCCGGCGGACGCAGACGCTGGCGCTGGCGTCTGATCTACCTGCGTGCGTTGATAGATCACGAACTGGCGCGTCACGGCGGCGAACTGACGGACCGGGTGCGTTCGGCCCTGGGGCAACTGCAGGCCCTGTACCGCGCGGACGCCGCCGAGGAGTGGCTGCAGCCGCTCGCGTTGACGCGTTGATGACAGGGCTTGCATTATTGCAGCGCAATATGCTACATTACTTATGCAACGACGCGGGGTGGAGCAGCGGTCAGCTCGCCGGGCTCATAACCCGGAGGTCGGGGGTTCGAATCCCTCTCCCGCACCCAGCATTCAAGGGCGAATCGACACATCGGTTCGCCCTTTTTTGTTAGCCCATGTTCGGCTGCAACGTCGCCCGGATCTGGCGCCGGACGCTGCTGTCTCTGGATGCTATCCGAAAGGGGACTGGAAGCACATGATCAAGATTGAGGCCATTATCCGCCCACAGATGCTGGACGAGGTGAAAGAGGCGCTGACGGACCTGGGCATCGCCGGCATCACAGTCACCGAGGTGCAGGGATCGGGTCGGCAGAAGGGCTACACACAGACGTACCGAGGCGCCGAGTACACCATCAATCTGCTGCAAAAAGTGAAGATTGAGGTGGTGCTGACAGACGAACGCGTTCAGGCAGCGGTCGAGGCGATCACAAACGCCGCCCGTACCGGTGAAATCGGGGATGGGAAGATATTTCTCACTCCTGTGCTGGACGCCGTCCGCATCCGTACCGGCGAATCGGGAGATGCCGTCGTTCAATAGCGCCGGAGCGCTGTAAAGCGCGCATATCGGCAGTGAGTCACACCTTCCACAGTGGCCGGGCGGCTTGTCCGTCCGGCCTCCAACAGTTGCTGGGTGAATTGACTGCCATAACCCAACTTCGCAGGAATCGTCGGCCTGATCCGCGAAACAGCACACAGGGCATGGTACGCTGTGCCGCCGTGAGGAGGCGTCTATGTATCGCATCGGACAGGCAGAGATCGATGAACTCGCACGCGTGATTGCATCCAGACAGTTGTTCCGCGTGGGTGATCCCGCGGCGGGCCATCTGCAGGAAGTAGAACGGTTCGAGCGCGAATGGGCGTCGTTGATCGGCGTGGAACATGCCTTGCTGATGGCAGGAGGCGGTACCGCCGCTCTGGTGTGCGCGCTGGCGGGGATGGGCATCGGTCCCGGAGACGAGGTGCTGGTTCCGGCATATACCTGGATGGCCACCGCCACGTCGGTGTTGTCTGTGGGTGCGATCCCGGTGCTGGTGGACATTGATGCGTCGCTCGCAATCGATCCGGTCGCCATGGAAGCCTCCATCAGCCCGCAAACGCGAGCGGTGATCCCTGTACACATGCTGGGACGTCCGGCAGATATGGAGCCCATCCTGGCGATCGCCCGGCGTCATGGCCTGAAGGTGCTGGAGGACTCGTGTCAGATGGACGGCGGCAGCTACCGCGGCCAGCGGACCGGCAGTTGGGGCGACGCCGGAGCCTTCAGCTTCAATTTTTACAAGATCATCTCCGCAGGTGAAGGCGGATGTCTGGTGACCAACGACCGGGCGATCTTCGAAAATGCGTTCGTGTTCCACGACTCCGGCGCGGCGTTCCGTCCCAGCGCGGGTGACTTGAGCGTGCCCATTTATGTCGCGCAGCAATACCGGGCTGACGAACTGATGGGCGCTGTCATGCGGATGCAATTACAGCGTCTGGATGGCATCCTGGCAGACTTGCGGCGGAATCAGAGGCGTATCATTGACCGCTTACACGGCGTGGACGGGTTGTGTGTCGCCCCGTCTAATGATCCAGAAGGCGACTGCGGAGTGGTCGTCGCGCTGCAGTTTGACACACCGCAGCAAGCGCAGCGGTTTGCCGACGCCGTGGGTGTTCCGGGCTATCTGGGCATCAACCACGGCAAGCATGTGTATACCAACTGGGAGCCGCTGCGTGAACACCGGATCATGCATCATCCCCGCATGAATCCATTCCGGTTCGATGAGAACCGCGGACTGCGCATGGACTACAGCGACGGGGTCTGCGCCCGTACCCTGCAGATCCTCAGCCGGACGTTCTTTATACAGGTCGACCCTGACTGGACCGATGAGGACGCCTCTGGAGTGGCAGCACGATGCCTGAGTGCGTTACCGGCATGACACCGCTCTGGGATGTTAATGTGGCCGTGGGACGGCCGATGCGGCGTTCCGCTGAGGGGTTGGCCGAACCGGATGCATTGCTTCACTGGATGCAGCAAGCGCCTGTAGACCGCGCGACGATCTGGCACTACGCTCAACATGACTGTGCCCCCGATGCCGGCAACGCATTGGTGGCCCAATGGACAAGCCGTCTGCCGCAGGTGACCGGGTGTTGGACGTTGATGCCATCCGCGACCAAGGAAGTGCAGGGCGACCTGCTGGACGCCATGGCAGCCCACCGCATTGTGGCGTTGCGTGCGTTTCCACTGCATCACAACTACATACTGGATCGCACTGCCTGCGGCGAGTTGCTGCAAGCCGCCAGTGACCACTCTGTTCCGTTATTGCTCTCTCTGCAACGAGGCATGGGATGGGGTGAGGTGTACGCGTTGCTGCGTGAGTTCCCACAGCTGTTGCTGGTGCTCTGCGATATCGGCGTCTGGAGCCCTTTGCGATACCTCTGGCCGCTGATGAGCCGATATCCCCGGGTATATGCAGAGAGTAGTCAGCTATCGCTCACGATGGGAGCCTTGGAAACCACCGTACAACGGTATGGGGCGCATCGGGTGCTGTTTGGCAGCGGCTATCCAGAGCGGTACATCGAAGCGGCGTTGCTGGACTTGCTGCATGCGGATATCAGGGAGGCCGACCGGCACTGTATCGCCTGGGACAACGCCTGCCGGCTGTTCGGCGCCTCAGGAGACATGGAGGACCCGACAGATGGCTAGTGCGCTCTACAGGGCCTTCATGCAGTACGGACGCGCAGACGATTGTCCGATCATCGACCTGCATGGCCACTGGGGGCCTTTATATGGCCTGCACCTGCCGGCTCAGGCAGATGCGGATGTCATCCGGCACATGGACCGCGCCGGCGTGCGCCTGCTGGTGTTTTGCCATCACCATGCATTGTTCAGCCCGGATATCGGGAACGCGGCGAATATCCGCGCGGTTCAAACCTGTCCGCACCGTCTGCGTGCCTGGTGTGGCATCAATCCGCACTACCCGGAACTGGTTCGTGCTGATATCGGCCTGTTGAGTGAGCATCCGGATGTATTCGTGGGTTTCAAAATGCTCTCCTCGTATCATCAGGTCGCGCTGACAGATCCCCGCTACCAAGCAGTTTGGGAGTATGCGAATGCGCACCGGTTGCCGGTGCTGATGCATACGTGGGGCGGCGACGCCTTTTGCGGCGTCGACCAGGCAGCGGTCATCGTGGAGCGTTATCCGCATGTTACGCTGGTCGCCGGCCACAGTTTCCATGGCGATTGGACCGGAGCCGTTCGTCTGGCGCAAACCGCGCCGAATCTCTACTTAGAACTGACCGCGGTGCTGGACGAGCGGGGAGCTGTTGAGCCATTGGTGGAAGCCGCTGGTCCCGACCGGGTGGTGTTCGGCACCGACTGCCCGTGGTTCAGTTACCACTACTACATCGGCGCGTTGCTGGCGGCGGGGTTCTCAGATGATGACTGCCGGATGATCCTGTATGGAAATGCCCGCCGGATCTTGGCAAACGGCCTGCACGGGATCAGCCTGTGATGCGGCTATGGCGGATTGGATGCCTCTGCGCACTAGTGTGGGCGGCGGTCGCGCTGACAACCCACGCCGGGGCGGAGCGCGTGGTGTACGCCGAAATACCGTCGTGTGTGGTGACGCAGGGCGGCTGGCGTGACGCCGGCCAGGGTTGGGCGTACCGGCCTGACGGCGCCAACGGACTGGACCTGGTGGCCGCCGACGGTGCGACATGGCGCGTGACGCCTGCGAATGGCGAGGACCGATCCGCAGCCCAAGCGCTGTACCATGCCGGCCGACTCTGGTGGACGGTAGCGGGATCCGGTATCTGCTATGGCTGGGCGCCCAGACGTGATCTGGTGCGCGTTGCTGTCTGGACCGATGAGCCGGTGCAGGCCATCCTGCCTGCAGGCCGGTATCTGTTAGTCATCGGAACCCGATCGGAGACAACTCTCGACACCGAGCGGCTGTCCGTCGGGGTGCGGCGGCGTATGGAGGAACCGATTCCGGCCGGCGCACGCGTGGGGGTCATTGGTGAGGGGGGAAATGCGCGCGTCGGCGCTGTCGTGGCGGACGGGAATCGGGTGATAGGGTTGCGATACGCCCGCCGAAATGGCCTGCTGCAGCGCCTGGACAGGGTCGTACTTCCCGGGACGCTCATGGCGGCCTCCGTACAGGCAGACGGCGCGGCTATCTGTCTCCGTGCGCCAACGGCATCCGCAGGGGCGGCCCTGCAACTGCACTGGTGGCCGCAGGGTGCATCACGGCCTGTCTTCTGCTGCACATTGCCGAACGGCGCCGCATCACCCGCACAGAAGGCGGTGGTGTATTCCGGACAGGGCTTCTGGTGGATAGATCGCAGCACCGTGTTTCGGTGCGACCGCGACGGTTCGGGATGGTCAGCGTACCTGCCATGGCATGAACCGGGGTTGCTGCCGCTGGCGCTGTTACCCGATCATCAAGGCGTCCGGGTGATGACATCACTCGGTCTGCGCCGCATCGACACCGTTCCGCAGGTAACTGCCCGTGGGTTCGACGGGTTCCTGATGGTCCGGTCCAGGGAACCGGAGACTCCGGCGCCCATCAACGCGCTGTTAACCGATGCACGCGGATGGCTGGGTACACCATACCGCTACGGCGGTGTCGGCCGTGATGGCGTTGATTGCTCCGGGTTGGTGATGAACCTGTTCCGGGAACGGGGCTTGACGCTACCGCATAGCGCCGCACAGATTGGCGACGCGCAGGACGGGGAGCGGGTTATGGATGTATTGATGCCCGGCGACACGATTGTGACTCCGGGGCACATCGCGCTGTATGAGGGCGCTGGGGTGACCATCGAGGCGATCAACCAGGGAGTGGCGCGCTCCACGGTATGGCGTTGGCCGCAAGCCATCGCCAGCCGTTTCCGCCTGGCACAGTAGGCGGCCGACTGATGGGCGCGCTGACCTGGAGCGAACGGGTGATGCGCGGAGTGTGCCTGGTGGCAGCTGTCATGTGTCTCTTCAGCGCCGCCAGGCAGCCCATGGCGCTGACATGGGCGCTGCTGCCTGCGGTGGTGCTGTTACGATACCCGTTGCGGCGGTGGACCGACCGTTGGCCGTTGGCGGTGGCGTATCTGATAACGGGGATTGCTGCCGGCTATGGGGTGGAAGTGGCGGCCATTCTGGATAACCTGCCGAAACCGGCGACTGATCGAGTCCTGTTACATCCGCATCCGGTTGCTGATCTCATACTGGCGCTGCCGTATTACGGTGTGGTGGCGGCGACTTGGTATCTGCTGTTGTGTCGGTACGCCTTCAGCGCGGCCAGTGTGGCTTTGGTGGCTCTGGTGTATGGATTGTTCACCGAGCAGATGGGTGCGCATATGGCTGGACTGCTGAGCGGCAGTCTGCAGAGGGCTGGGGCAGCACTGGCAGTGGGTACCGTGTACATCGCGTTTCAACTGACTCCGGTGTTGTTGACCGCGGATCGGTTCCCCAGTGATAGACGCCGTGCCGGGGTACTGGCGGTTCTCGTCGCAGTGGCAGCGTTATGGGGGCAGTGGGCGCTGACCGGTCTGATTACGTATCCCTTGTTCCGCAGGTTGTTGGACCGGTGGTTCACTGAGTAAGCCATGAGGCGCCAAGCGCCGACGGTCCCTTATCCCTGCGGCAACTCCTGGACGAACCGGTTGTGGTCATCCACCAGAATGACCTTGGCCTCTATCGGCGAATCCGTCATGGCGAAACTGGCGATAATGATCTTCTGCCCGGCCGCGACCCGCAGCGCCGCGGCGCCGTTGATGCAGATCACTCCGCTGCCTTCCGGGCCTTCGATGGCGTAGGTCTCGAAGCGCTCTCCGTTGGTGATGTTCCAGATGTGAACATGCTCACCCGGCAGCAGATCCACGCGTCGCATCAGATCCGCATCAATCGTGACACTGCCCACGTAGTCCACATTCGCATCGGTGATAGTGGCCCGGTGGATCTTGCTTTTGAGCATCTGCCGCAGCAGCATCGGCTCCTCCTGATTGTGTGCTCCGATGTGACTATACCGGAGCGGCAGGCAGGTTACAATGAAACATGGTGCAACGGTATGCACCACCGCCTACAGGGAAATGGTGCCATCCATATGATAATCGTACTCAAACCACTGGCCACAGACGACCACTTGGCCTCCCTTCGCGCGATCCTGCGGCAACGCGGGTTTGACGTACACATCTCCAAAGGGGTCGAAACAACAATCGTCGGATGTATCGGCGTCATGGACGCTGAAAAGAAAGACTTGGCCGATCAACTGTCCGCCCTGCCGTATGTCGACAAGGTGGTGATTGTGTCGCGCCCGTACAAACTGGTGGGACGGGCGTTCGCACCCGAGGGGACACAGATCAGGGTTGGGAGTGTGACCATCGGCGGACCCGAAGTGGTCTGCATGGCCGGTCCATGTACGATTGAGTCTGAAGAGCAACTGCGGGAAACTGCTTTGGCGGTGCATGCGGCGGGCGCCCGCGTACTGCGCGGCGGCGCGTTCAAACCGAGTACCTCACCCTATTCCTTTCACGGCCTGGGCGAGGCAGGACTGCGGCTGCTGCGCTCAGTGGGCGACGAACTGGGTATGCCGGTGATCACCGAGGTGATGGACACCCGCGATGTGGATCTGGTGTGCCGGTACACAGACATCCTGCAGGTGGGTACGCGCAATATGGCCAACTTCTCGCTGCTTCAGGAACTGGGGCGCGCAGGCAAGCCGGTCATGTTGAAACGCGGCTGGGCCAGTCAAATTGAAGAGTGGATGCAGGCTGCTGAGTACATCGCCTCGCAGGGGAACTACCAGATCATCCTGTGCGAGCGCGGTATCCGCACTTTCGAGACCTATACACGCAATACATTTGACATCAATGCGGTCGCGGTCGCCAAGGAGATCTCGCACCTGCCCGTCATTGCGGATCCGTCGCATGCCACCGGGCGGTCTTCGCTGGTCGGTGCGGTATCGCGGGCAGCGATCGCGGCCGGCGCGGACGGTGTGATCGTCGAGGTGCATCCACGGCCTGAGACGGCTGTGAAGGACGGGGCTCAGTCGCTGACATTTGATGCCTTCACGCAGTTGATGGAGCAGTTGCACGCGGTTGCTCTGGCCGTTGGCCGTCAGGTGGGAGCAGGCTAAATGGGGTTTGGGGTGGTGGGCGTGGTCGGCGTGGGGCTGATCGGCGGATCGCTGGGGATGTGCCTGAAGCGCGATGCGCTCGCCGCCAGAGTGCTGGGTATTGGACGGTCGCCCGCACGTTTGGAAACAGCGGTACGCCTGGGGGCTATCGATGAGGCTGTCAGTTTGGAAGCCGCTGCCGGCGTGTGTGATTGGATTTTCTGTTGTACTCCGGTTTCGCATATTGTACACACGCTGAGTGAACTGGCGCTGATGAACCGGCGGATGGACCAAGTGGTGACTGATGTCGGCTCGGTGAAGCGCTTGATCTGCCGGGCCGGCGTTGCGTTGGGCGGTTCGTTTGTCGGCGGTCACCCGATGGCCGGAGCCGAACAGGCCGGCGTGGAGTCGGCCCGGGCGGATCTGTTTGAAGCAGCCCGATGGGCAATCTGCGCCGTGGAAGCACCCGGCGGCGACCGCAGCGCTGAACGTCTCGCTGAGCTGGTACGGGCGACAGGCGCCCACCCGGTGCAGATTGACCCCGACACACATGATGCTGAGGTGGCGCGTTCCAGCCATCTGCCTCATCTGGCCGCTGTAGCGCTGGCGCTCACGGCTGCCCAGGGGCCGATCCACGGTCTCTCGGCGGGCAGTCTACGCGATGGAACCCGAGTGGCCTCCAGTTCGGGCGAGATCTGGGCGGATATCCTGTTGGACAACGCGGACATGGTTCTGGAGTCGACTGACCTGCTGCAGACACACCTGGACGCACTGCGGAACGTGATCGCCGCGCGAGACCGGGAGGCCATCATGCACGCGTTTGATCAGGCACATCAAGCCCGTAAACGGTTGGGACTGGTATGACACGGCTGTTGTCACCGATCCAGCATCCGGTACGGGCGCGTGTTTCGGTTCCCGGTTCCAAAAGCATCACGAACCGGGCGCTGTTATTGGCGGCTCTGACGCCCGGTACGCATGCGTTGGATGGATGGCTGGATTCGGACGATACGCAAGCGATGCAGCGTTGTCTGACGGCTTTGAATTGTAACATCGTGAAGGACTCTGAAGGATGTCTGGTGGTCCAGGGGGCGAGCAGGTTGCCCGAATCCACCGGCGCCGATTTGTACGTGGACAACGCGGGTACCGCTGCACGTTTTCTGGTGGCTGCGGCCGCCGCGGGCTGCGGGGTCTATCATTTTGATGGCTCGCCGCGTATGCGCGAACGTCCGATGGCTCTGTTGATAGAGGCGTTGCGTGAGTTGGGGGCGTCCGTAACGGAGCGGGGCGCCGCCGGATGCTTTCCGCTGGACGTGACCGGCTCTGATCTGGCAGGCGGATCGCTGCGCATCCGCGGAGATGTGAGCAGTCAGTTTATATCGGCGTTGATGATGATCGGTCCGTTGACCGCCGAGGGAATAACCATCCGGATTGATGGCCCGCTGGTCTCGGCTCCCTTTGTCACGATGACCGCCCGCATGATGCAGGCCTATGGCGCACAGGTTCTGTGCGACTTGGCGCGTGGGGTGATCCATTGTGCGCCTGGCGGGTACCGGCGTGCCAGCGGGATCTATGCGATTGAGCCTGACGCCACCGCAGCCAGTTATTTCTGGGCTGCTGCTGCTGTGACCGGCGGTTCGGTACTGGTAGAGGGACTGCATACCGACTCCCTGCAAGGCGACATTGCCTTCTGTGAACTGCTATCCAGTATGGGATGCGCCTTGCATGAGGGGGATGAGGGGCTGCGTGTAGATGGCCCCGCATGCCTTACCGGACTGGATACGGACATGGGAGGAATCTCAGACACCTTCCTGACGTTGGCTGCCATCGCACCGTATGCCGGCCAACCGGTCACTATTCGAGGTGTGGAGCATGCGCGCCATCAGGAGTGTGATCGAGTTGAGGCGATGTGCGCCGCTCTGAAGGCGCTTGGCGTGCAAGTGCACGAATACCCCGATGGTCTGCGGATATTCCCCGCAGGCCGGGTCCATGGGGATGCGACTACGCGGCACGACCACCGGATGGCTATGGCTATGGCGGTATGCGCGCTGCGAAGCGAGGGTATCCGTATTGATGATCCCTCATGTGTGGCCAAGACATTTCCTGCGTTCTGGCAGGTGTGGGAGGAGATGCATGACCAGTCAGGCCGGGCCTGAAACGGCCGTGCAGCGGGTGATCGCCATTGACGGCCCCGCTGGCGCCGGAAAGAGCACGGTTGCCCGTATGGTAGCCCGCCAATTGGGTTTCCAGTTCCTAGATACCGGTGCGTTGTACCGATGTGTGGGGTTGTCGCTTATGCGTGCGAACCGGCTGAGTGAACCGAGCGCTTGGGGCGAACTGGCGTCCGGGCTGGAGATCCGGTTCATCGAAGAGGGAACGGTTCAGCGCGTGCTGTTGGACGGAGAGGATGTCACCGAGGCGATCCGCGCCCCAGAGGTCGGTGAAGCGGCTTCGATCTGTTCGGCTGATCCAGCGGTACGGCAGGCTCTGCTTGACCAGCAACGACGCATCGGAGCCATTGCGCCTACGGTAACCGAGGGGCGCGACACGGGGACGGTGGTGTTTCCGCGTGCCTGTCTGAAGGTATTCCTGACTGCGTCAGCCGAAGAGCGGGCGCGACGACGGTTGTATGATCTGCAGCAGAGAGGGTTTACAGCCAGCATGCCGGACGTCCTCGCAGAGATCGCAGCGCGTGACGCGCGGGACTCCGGACGGACGGTAGCGCCGTTGGTGCAAGCTCCCGACGCGGTGCATCTGCACACCGACGGCATGACCATTGAGCAGGTAACGGCGGAGGTGATACGTCTGTGGACTACCCGGAACTGCGTATAATCCCTGGCCTGCAAACGTTTGCCCGGTACCTGGTTTGGACTCTATTCCATGTGTACAACCGGCTGAGCGTCGAAGGTATTGCCAATGTGCCACCCACCGGACCGGTGATCATGGCCCCCAACCACACCAGTTACTTAGACCCGCCGTTGGTTGGCGGTTGTTTTCTACATCGTCAAGGCTGGTATATGGGTAAGCAGGAACTGTTCCGGGTGCCCGTGGTGGGGCCCTTGCTCAGTCGTCTGGGTGCGTTTCCCGTCACGCAGGACAGCGCGGATCGCCGGGCTATTCGTCTGGCTGTTGAGGTGCTGCGGCGTGGTGATATCCTGACCATGTTTCCAGAAGGGCGCCGCAGTCTGGACGGTGCGTTGCTTCCCGTCCAGCGCGGTATATCGCTGGTGGCCCGAATGGCGCCGGCTCCCGTGGTTCCTGTCTACATCCACGGAGCGCGCAATGCACTAACCCCCGGATCGCCCGTCTGGCGACCGGCGCGCATCCGCTTACGGTTCGGTACCGTGTTGCGGTATGATGAGGTCGCCGCAGGTTGCACCCCGGATCAGGATCCGGCTACCGTGTTTGCGGACATGGTGATGGATCAAATCCGGCGCATGGCGTCCGAGATGAACGAGAGGGTAGCCAAATGACCGTCACGCGCCCCGCACCTCCGAATGAACGGACCGTAGGTATCGCCTACTCCACATGGCACCGCACGCTGCCATGGCGTCATGTTTGGGGAGTTCCGGAACTTGGCTTCTACGTATCAGACGATCGGCGTGTGATCCGACGGCATGCCGAATGGTTGACATATGCCGGTGTGGACTTTGTCTGGATCGACTGGTCCAACAACGTCTTCTACATACCCGGAGAGACGCAAAACCGACCCGACTTCGACATGATTGAGCGGTCGGTTGATGTGATGTTTGAGGAGTACACGCAGCTCAGACGCGCTCCCAAAATCAGTATCTTCATCGGTTGTCCGGACCATCCGGATGCGGTGCGCGACGGACTGCTTACCCGCAAGGCCGACCAAGTATGGAAGCAATTCGGTGTAGACCCGCATCGCAAGGCGATGCTGCAGCACTATCAGGGTAAGCCGTTGTTGGTGGTCTATGTGGGCACACCGAGTCCGTTTCCTGCCGGTGTCCCAGAGTGGACCCATCCGGAGTTCACCGTGCGCTGGATGACAGGGTTCATTACGCAGCAGCCCAATCTGATGGGCCCGGATCGGGTGAGCCGGTATGGATACTGGTCTTGGGAAGATCGCGGTGAACAGACGTATCCCATCGTAGACGGAGTCCCCGAAGCCATGGTTGTTACCGCCTGTTGGCGCCCCGAATGGAACGGCAGCGTGGCGACACCAGGTCGGCGAAACGGAGAGACGTTCCGCCAGCAATGGGCGCGCGCCCGCAAACTGGGCGTACGTCATGCCATGGTTGTATCTTGGAACGAATGGACGCTGGGCGAGCAGTCCAGCCCGGAAGTCAGCAAAGATATCGAACCGTCGCGCGAGCACGGGCGCCGCTATCTGGAAATCCTGCGTGAACAGATCAATCTGTTTAAACGTGGCGTGTAGGAGTCATCATGCAGTTTCAAGCCGAACAACATCCCCATCGCCGTTACAACGCCTTGACGGGCGAGTATGTACTGGTGTCTCCACACCGGACCGGACGACCATGGCAGGGACAGCAGGAGTCAACAGCGGGCGATGACCGACCCGCATACGACCCCAAGTGCTATCTGTGTCCCGGCAACACGCGTGCAAGCGGTGACTGCAATCCGGCGTATGAATCCACCTATGTCTTTCGTAACGATTTTTCAGCGTTACTACCGATAGACGCGCCGCCGGTAAGCGATCCGGATCCGCTGCTGAGCTTGGAGCCGGTAAGCGGAGAGTGCCGCGTGATCTGCTTTTCTCCCCGGCATGACCTTACCCTGCCGCGCATGGACATTCCGGAAATCCGACAGGTGGTGGATGTCTGGGCTTCGCAGACTGCCGAACTGATTCAAGTTTATCGATGGGTCCAGGTCTTCGAGAACAAGGGCGCCGTAATGGGGTGCAGCAATCCCCATCCTCATGGTCAGATATGGGCTGGCAGCTTTGTTCCGCAGTTTGTGATGCGTGAGGATGAGCAGCAGCGCCGATGGCTGGAGGAACACGGGACGGTATTGCTGACCGAATACCTGGCTCGCGAGATTGAAGCCGAAACCAGAATAGTGGACCAAAACGACCACTGGGTCATGCTGACCCCCTGGTGGGCCGTCTGGCCATTTGAACTGCTGCTGCTCCCCAGGCGCCATGTTCTGCGTCTGCCGGATCTGACCGAAGCAGAACGCGATGCGTTGGCCTCCATCCTGAAGCAGTCGCTCATCCGGTATGACAATCTCTTCCAGACCAGTTTTCCCTACAGTATGGGTTGGCATGGGGCGCCGGGAGGGGCTGAGGATTTCAGTCACTGGCAACTGCACGCACACTTCTATCCGCCCCTGCTGCGTTCGGCTACGGTGAAGAAGTTTATGGTCGGCTATGAGATGCTGGCCGAACCACAGCGCGACATCACCCCGGAACTGGCGGCGCATCGGCTGCGAGAACTCGACAGCGTTCACTATCTGGATGTCCGTGCCTGAAATGGCCGGACTCACTACAGGCCTGTTAGCGGCGATGGCGCCGGCCATCTGGCTGCAAAGCGTATGCATACCCGACCGGGGCGGCTCGGACGCGCAAGTGATCGTTCAGTGGAGCGGCGCGCCCGGACGCGTGGAACTGGTGAGATCTCGAGCTGATGGGGAAGAGACAACCGTCGGACGTGGCGGCGCTTCGGGCATGGTGACACTGGACGCACCGCCTGTTTGGCAACGGGATGTTTTCCGTCTGGTCAGCGCCGGGGTGCGGTCGCGTGAACTCGCTTGGAGCAGTGTCACCCGTTTGCCGCGGAACGGGCGTTTTGGCACGCACTATATCTTCGCGGATGATGCGGATATCTACCTCGCCAATTCGTACGAGGATGCCGTCTATGAGCGGCTGCTGCCGCACACCCGGCGGAATCTGGCGGCGATGTCGGCCGCGGGGGTCGATGTGATCCGGGTGATGGTCTGGACATTCTGCGGCACGCACCTGGAGCATGGCGAATGGCGATTCGGCGAAGGGTATCAACAGATGTTGCGTAACCTTCCCCGGTTCCTGCGCGACTGTGCGGCGGTCGGTATTCGGGTGGATGTCGCATTTGCCAATGAGCTGTACACATATGGCCACTATAAGCAGATGGATTGGCCCGCCTTTGTGGACCGCTCGGTGGAGTGGATCAATGGGGTGGTTCAGGCTATAGAAGCCGATCCGATCGCCCGCAGCGCTGTGTTCTGCTACGACTACCAGAACGAGGTTCATCAGATGCATGCAGGGGTGTTCGACTATGTGAATGCGCTGTACGACCGCACCCTGGTACCCCGCGGTAAGCGCGCCATCTCGTTATCCTCCAAGGAGAACATCGCTCTGCTGGCGCAGCATCGCGGCAGCCGGCGTTTCGATTTCGTGGATATCCATTTTTATCCGGATAACCAGGCCGGCTCGGATTGGGACATCATCGCCTGGCTGGACGATACGAAGCGGCACTTTCCGGAAGCGCGTCTGTTTGTGGGCGAGATCGGTTTCCGCAATGACAAACC
>CAZHSN010000040.1:0-24401 GCA_964535125.1 uncultured bacterium | reverse complement strand
ACGCGGTCACGCCGAGTGCCTGAGCCATTTACAGAAATAGAGTTCCACAACCTTCCAGTAATCCGTTGCTCCAGGTCGTTGAACGTCCCGTTCAGCAAAATGCGCACCTGTGCACCGCCGTCAGGATTGGGTTCAACGGCCGTGCTGCGCGTATCTCCACTCTGCAGGCCATAAACCCCTAACAGCGGCAGTTTCCCGTCCTGCTTCAGCCCCTCTCCGCACCCGGTCAGAACGAAAACCAGCGCACTAGTGCAGACATAAAAGAGAAACCGTTTCATATCGCCCTCCGTCGACGCTGCATCACTTCGCGCCGAACCTGTCTACCGATGTATCACACATGACCGGATGACGCAATAGCGTGTAGACGTTCGGTAACGCCGTTGCACCGGCCTTGCCGCGTACGTGGTATCAGGTCATGTAACCGGCATATACTGAAACAGGAACAAGGGAGGTAGCCGCATGGGCCAATACGTGCATATCAACGGATCTTTGATCCCGGAGTCAGAAGCCAGTCTGCGGCTGTATGACCACGGATTCCTGTATGGTGACGGTGCTTTCGAAGGAATTCGCAGTTATGACGGTCGTATCTTCAAACTCACCGAACATATCGAGCGCATGTACTGCTCGGTACGTGCGTTAGGATTTGACCTTCAGATCACACGCGAGGAAATGGCGCGCCGCATCATCCAGGTCGTACGCGAAAACGGCGAAGCCAGTTGCTACATCCGGCTGAGCGTATCGCGCGGAGTGGGACTGGGGCTCGATCCAAAACATATCCATCATGAACCCACCATCGCGATCTCCACGGCATCGCTGCACTTGTACCCGCGCGCCATGTACGAAGAGGGGTTGACTGCGGTCACCTGCTCCACGCGTGTCGTTCCGGCCCAATGCATCGACCCGCGCGTGAAGTCGCTGGGGCGATACGTCAACAACATCATGGCCAAGATGGAAGCCAACCGCGTCGGCGCCGGTGAGGGGATTATGCTGAACGTGGAGGGTTATGTAGCAGAGGCCACCGGCGATAATGTGTTCATTATCCGCCATGGTCAGGTCATCACACCACCTCCCTCCGCCGGCATCCTCGCGGGCATCACTCGCGCCACGGTAATGCATCTGGCAACCGAAGCGGGGATGACCGTTCGCGAAGAGATGATGACCCTGTATGACATCTACACCGCCGACGAAGCGTTCCTGACCGGTACGGCCGCCGAAGTAATCCCAATGGTCCACCTGGATGGCCGCGATATAGCTGACGGGCGACCCGGACCGGTGTCCCGCAAGCTCATGGAACTGTTCCGCGCACACACCTCTGAGACAGGCACGCCGATTGCATAGACATCTTCTGCCCCGGCCCTCTGTACCGGAGGGCCGGGGTTCGCAGGTATCTTCCCCTGTTGAAATCGCTTTAAGCCAGACGGTAAGGTTTAGATGTAACTGGCTTGCGTGACCGTGGCCCTTGCTCCGGAACACGCGGAAAGGAGCCACCTCGTGCACTATCAACGCTTTACCGAACGCGCCCGTCGCATCATGTATTACGCCCAGGACGAAGCGAACAAACTGGGCGAGATATATGTCGGCACGGAACATCTGCTATTGGCGCTGCTGCGAGAAAGCGACTGCATGGCGGCTCGCGTGTTGGAACGACTCGGCATGTCCGCAGGAAAGATCCGTTTCGAGTTGGAACGCCAAATGACCCACGGAGACCGCCGTCTGGAGAGCCGCGAACCGCAGTTCACAGCACAGGGTCAACGCGTGCTGAACCTGGCCTACGATGAGTCACGCCAACTGGGCAACAGCTACATCGGTACAGAGCATATTTTGCTTGGCCTGATCCGCGAGGGTGACGGGCTGGCGGGGCGCGTATTGGCCCGAATGGGTGTCACCGTGGACAAGGCGCGCATGGCCGTTCAGGAATCTCAGAGTACAGACAACCGACAGACCACCCGCCAACGATCTAAAACACCCACGCTGGATGAGTTTGGGCGCGACATAAATGAACTGGCGCGCAACGATAAACTCGACCCCGTGGTTGGCAGGCAGACAGAGATCGAACGCGTCATTCAGATACTCACACGGCGCACCAAGAACAACCCGGTGCTGGTGGGGCCTCCCGGTGTGGGAAAGACCGCTATCGTGGAGGGGCTGGCCCAGCGGATCGTCACGGGAGATATCCCGACACTGCTGAAGAACCGGCGTGTCATCGCGCTGGACATGGCTGCGTTGGTCGCGGGAACGAAATACCGCGGTGAGTTCGAGGAGCGAATGAAAAAGGTCCTCGACGAGATCCGAAAGTCCAACGGCGAGGTCATCCTGTTCATCGATGAGCTGCACACAGTGGTCGGTGCAGGTTCCGCAGAGGGCGCGATCGACGCCACCAGTATTATGAAGCCTTCGTGGGCGCGCGGCGAGCTGCAGACAATCGGGGCCACTACCCATGATGACTATCGCAAGTTCATTGAGCGCGACCCCGCCCTGGAGCGCCGCTTCCAGCCTGTGACCGTACGTGAGCCGTCAAAGGAAGAGAGCCTGGAGATACTGAAAGGCCTGCGGCCTCGGTATGAAGCGCATCACGGCGTACAGATAGAAGATGCCGCATTGACGGCGTCCATCGGGCTGTCAACCCGTTACATCAGTGACCGTCACCTGCCCGACAAGGCGATCGACCTGATTGATGAAGCCGCCTCGCGGGTGCGGCTGCGGCTCACATTACCGCCGCAGGAACTGCGCGAAGCGAGACAGGCGCTGGATGAGATCGACCGCCGGTTGACCGAAGCTAACGACGCCGGTGACTACGCCCAAGTGGTGGAGATCCGCATGGAGCGTAAACAGCTCCGCGAGCGCGCCGATGAACTGAACACGTTATGGGAGGAACGGCAGCAGAACACGCCGTCGATCGTCACCGAGGACGAGATCGCCCATATCGTACAAAGCTGGACCGGCGTACCGGTAACGCGGCTCTTCGAAGCCGAGAGCGCCCGGCTGCTGCAAATGGAAGAGCACCTGCAGCGACGCGTTATCGGCCAGAAGGAAGCGGTCATCGCTGTCAGCAAGGCGATCCGTCGGGCGCGCAGCGGTCTGAAAGACCCCAAACGGCCGATCGGCGCGTTCATCTTCTTGGGCCCCACAGGTGTTGGAAAAACAGAACTGGCCCGGGCGCTCGCCGCGTTTCTGTTCGAGAAGGAGACGTCGCTCATCCGAATCGATATGTCGGAATACATGGAGCGGTTCTCCGTCAGCCGGCTGATCGGCGCGCCTCCGGGTTACGTCGGCTATGATGAAGGCGGACAGCTCACCGAAGCAGTCCGACGGCAGCCCTATTCTGTGGTGCTGCTGGATGAGATCGAAAAGGCGCATCCCGAGGTGTTCAGCATCCTGCTGCAGATCATGGAAGACGGCCGCCTGACCGACTCCCAGGGACGCATCGTGGATTTCCGCAACACCATCGTGATCATGACCTCCAACGTGGGAGCGCGCGAGATCATCGGTGAGGCCGCCGTCGGCTTCCTGGGCGCTCAACGCCCGCAAACCCAGACGGATCGCGAGTACGAGAGCATGAAGGGCCGCGTCATGGAAGAACTGAAGCGCACCTTCCGGCCGGAGTTCCTGAACCGCGTCGATGAAGTCGTGGTATTCCACCAGTTGGCCTTCGAAGAGATCCTGCAGATCGTTGGGCTGATGCTGAACGAAGTAATCGAACGGGCACAGCAGATGGGCATTACCTTGACCGTGAGCGCACCAGTGCGTGAGCGTCTGGCGCATGTCGGTTTCGATCCGCAATATGGCGCGCGTCCGTTGCGGCGCGCGGTTCAGCGCGAGATCGAAGACCCGCTGGCAGATGAGATACTGTCGGGCCGCATCCACGAAGGCATGCATGTCACCGTCGTCGAAGACGGCCCCGGCGCTCTGCGCTTCGACGTGGCGTCGGGTGACCTGGCATCCCCGACCGAACCGGCGCTGTCGGTAAACTGATGAATCGGTGGGACTGCCGAATACTGGCGCCCACCGCTATACAGTCCCCTGCTCAGGAGGAGTTGACCTGATGAGTACGTCCGTGCGCGGTCTGTTTGCGTGTGTGCTCCACAGCCACATCCCCTATGTGATGGCTCACGGACGGACGCCGCATGGAATGGACTGGCTATCTGAAAGTGCTGTCGAAACGTATCTACCCCTGCTGGACACCTGCGACCGCCTGATCGCGGACGGCATATCGCCCCGATTCACCATAGGCATCACGCCGGTGCTCGCCGAACAGATGGCTCATCCGGAGTTCAACGCTGAGTTCGACCTCTGGATCGACTTCCGACTCGCCGCGGCTGCGGAGTCGATATCGCGATGGCGGGAAGCGAACGACACCCGAATGGCGGCGCTCGCTCAGTTCTGGTTGGAACGGTACCAGGAAGCTCACCGGTTGTTCCACGAAGTGTACGATGGGAACATGCTGCGGGCGTTTCGGCGGCTGCAAGACGCCGGACATATCGAGATCATCACCAGCGCCGCCACGCACGGATATCTGCCTCTGCTCGGCGACGACCGCAATGTGCGGGCGCAGATCCGCACAGGTGTGGAGACCTACCGGAAGCACTTCGGCAAACCGCCGCATGGTTTCTGGCTGCCGGAGTGCGCCTACCGCCCGGCAGGCCGCTGGCGGCGCCCTACAGAGGAAGCGGCTGCGGAAGTTCATCGGTTGGGTGTAGACGAACTGCTGTCTGAGGCAGGCATACGCTACTTCTTCGCCGACAGCGGACTGATTGAGGGCGGGCGCACGTTGGGAGTCTATGCAGACCGCTTCAAGCCGTTGGCTGAGATGTGGCGTCACGCAATCAGGGAAGTGCCCCAAGGCTCGCCCACGTCTCCAAACGATGTCTATCTGGTAGACACTTCAGACGGGCGACAGGCCCCTGTTGCTGTGTTCTTCCGTGATCCGGACACCGGACGGCAGGTCTGGTCTGCAGCCGAGGGGTATCCCGGCGATCACGCCTATCTGGAGTTTCATAAGAAGTACGAACTGGGCGGTCTTCGGTTCTGGAAGATCACACAGGCGGGGATCAGTCTGGGGTTGAAACAGGTATATGATCCCACCGCCGCGTACTTCCGCGTACGCCAGCACGCTGACCATTTTGTGTCCATCGCTGCCCAGGTGGCACAGCGGCGGTACACCGAGACCGGACGTAAAGCGGTGATCACCGCGATGTATGACACAGAGCTGTATGGTCACTGGTGGTTCGAGGGACCGGAATGGCTGTACCACACGCGCAGAAGCCTTGAGGAACATCCCGACCTTCAGGCAGTTACCTGCAGTGAATGTCTGGACATCATCAACCCGTCAGACATGATCAACCTTCCCGAGGGTTCCTGGGGTGAGGGCGGCTTCCACTATGTCTGGCTGAACCACCGCACCGAGCAGTTCTGGCATACCGTGTATGCTTGCGAAGATCGTGTGGCATACCTGACGGACCGGCTGGCGGATGCGGAGCCGGATGAACGCATTCGGCCGCTGCACCAGCAGATCTGCCGCGAATTGGTGTTGCTGGAGTCGTCGGACTGGCCGTTCCTGATCACCAACGAGAGTGCCGCTGATTATGCGCAACAGCGGATCGAGTGGCATGCCGGTCAGGTTCACCGGCTGTGCGATCTGGCGGAGGCGATCCTGGACGGGCATACACCGACACCGGAAGAATGGGGACGCCTCGCAGATGCGGAGACGCGCGATGTGCTGTTCCCGCACATCGATCCGACCTGGTGGGCGACTGCACCGTGACAGCCTATCTGGCGCACAACGCCATGCGCCGGTGTGCGAATGACGTCGCACGCCTCCACCTTGGACCGGATACGCCTGCTGACGCCGGCGCGCGGCAGCATGCTGACCGTACCGCCTTTTTGGTCTGCGCTATCTGGTCAGGCGGCGATGATCGTGAGGAGATCGCCATCCGACTGCTGGCGCAGCTGCACGAAATGACCACGTTTCCAGACCCCATGCGTCCGGTGAGCGACACAGAACTCGGCGCTGTCATACGGCAAGTCCAGCAAGACCCAAGAGTACGCGCGCTGATCCATGCATGTTGCCGGTTCGATCAGCAAACGAACCGGCAACGCCTGACACCGGTTGAGTGGAACGAAGCGGTCGAAACATTGATCGGACAATTGCCTGAGATCGACGCGAACCGGATACGCGATGCAGTGGAGCGGCTGACTTAGGGTACGGGAAGCGACGGCCGAGACAGCCGCCGCTTCCGGCGAGTCAAAACGCAAACTCGGATGCAGGGATCCCTTCGTTCACTCGCACGCGCGTGTATCGGGTCGTCCCACCCAAACGCCCTTGGGCGTTATACGCCTCCGCGCTGGACGGCACCCAGATCCCTGGTTGTACTTCAACCGGGTTCTTGTACTCGAAGGTGGCCCGCAAGAAACCCGACTGTGCGTACCATTGCCGTTTGGTGATCAGGCGGGTACGCGTATCAAACCAGATGACGTGTTTGCTCGTATCGCGTCCGCTTGCCCAAGTCATCTCATAAACCGGCGTGTTACCCTCGGTGCGCAGGAACCGCAACTCAATGAGTTTGGCGAACGCGGGTGTAATGATACCCAGGTCAAACAATGAGTTGCGCTTGCCGGGTGCGTTCGTGATGTCTTCGGTATCACGCACGGGACCGGCCTGCATGCGCCGTCGGTTACCGTTTATGATGAACCGGACTGGAACCACACCGACCCGGCTGTCCAGCCGCATCATCAGCGGCTCACGATACTGAATGCTCAACTGGCTGATGCGGTAGGCGTTGGCAAAATCGCGGCTGATCCGTTCCAGTTCGCGCCGGTTGGCGGTCTGCTGGGCGACATCGGCGCTCAGGTCCATCAGTTTGTCCTGAACGATCGTGCGCATATCGACATTGCTTTGTGCAACCGCGCTGATGCTCAACAGTGTTACGGCAACGCCGATCAGGGTAGTCTTACTCACTGCAGTGTCCTTCCGGCGGTGCGTTACCGCGAGATCACGTTCAGCGCACTGTCCATACGCCGCAGCCGCTCCACCCTTTGGGGAATAGGCGGATGCGTCATAAACAAACCGGCGATTCCCCCCAGGGCCCTCAGCGGATTGACGATATAGAGATGCGCCGTCGTCTGGGTAGCGGTTGCGAGCGGCAACCGTCTGGATGCCTCTTCCAGCTTCAGCAATGCGCGCGCCAATCCTTCCGGCGAACCGGCGATTTGAGCTCCCGTAGCGTCAGCTTCGTATTCACGCGCGCGGCTGATCGCCAACTGGATCAGTGTTGCGGCCAGCGGCGCTACGATGATGGCGACCAGGAGCCCGAGCACACCAGGGCCATCGCTGTCTCTATCTCGCGCACCGCCGAACCACATGGCAAACCGGGCAATCTGCGCCAGGAACATGATCGCTCCCGCGATGGTGGCTACTACCGTCATCGTCAGTGTGTCACGGTTGCGGATGTGCGCCAGTTCGTGTGCGATGACGCCTTCGACCTCTTCGCTGTTCAGCAACCGCAACAGACCTTCGGTCACGGCGACTGCGGCGTGCTGTGGATCACGGCCGGTGGCAAAGGCGTTGGGTTGGTCGCCCGGTGCAAGATACAGCCGGGGAACCGGAATGCCGGCGCGGAATGACAGCCGCTCGAGAAGACGATGCAACTCAGGCGCCTCGGCAGGCTCTATCGGTCGCGCTCGCGACATCGCCAGCACCAGTTTGTCGCTGTACCAATAGCTGATGACGTTCATCAGCAGCGCGATCGAGAAGGCGACGATGATGCCTGATCGTCCGCCGAGCAGTTCACCCATGTATAGGAAGAGCGCTGTGAGCGCTACGAGTAATACACCAACTTTGAGCGTGTTCATGTGGCGTCCTCCTCACTGATCAGGATAAAGGGCGCTTACCCAGTATATATGAGTCCCTGGAAGGGGCTTGGGTTACACCTCAGTTCAGTAGTCTCCCGGGTTTGGCTCGCCTCCCTGCGACCAGCCGCCATAACCGCCGCCATACAGCGCGTCGCCGCTGTCGCCATACCCAATGCGCCGGCGCCCCGGAAACGCCTTGATCCGCATCTCCACCACCCACTGGGCGCCCGCCCGGTAGCCGGTCTTGTTCTCTATGTACCCCACACACGCCTCCCAGCAATGCCAGTTGCGCACCAGCATCATCTGCCGGGACTCGAAGCGCCGGGTGTAACCGTTGTAAACACCCAGCGCCTCAATCCGCCATGCGGGGTTGATCTCCATGTCGACGTATCCGGTCGCATTCGCCAGCTTACTGAGAACCGGGTTATACAACCCGGAAAGCAGCAACTGGTTCTCGCCATTACGGTACCGCATGCGTCCGCGCAGGTATTCCCACCGCCCATTGGAAGGGGCCAGTGTGGATTGGAATGACGCCTGCAACCCCGAAAACGGCGTCCAGTTCAAGTCCATGTTTAACGGATGCCAGCCATCCTGACGCCGCTTTTCTGCCAGCAGGTCATATCCGGTGTACGCACGAAATGACAACACCTGCGGTTTACCCAGCGTAAGTCCGCCCGACAGATAGTTATACTGACCGCTGTAGTCGGTTCGCAACGGGGCATATCCATGCGGCCGGCTGTAACGGTAGTCAATGCTGCCCAACCCCGACCGCAGGCTGGCTGTCACCTGGAGCACGTACTGCGCGCTGTCATCGCTGGCGAAGCCTTGCCGGAACAACGCACTGTAACTGAACCCCTGAGCGCCCCCAGCCTGCGTTTGCGCTTCGAAACGTGCCTGGCGGATCCCCCGGCCCGATGGCAGTTCCCGGTAGTCACCGGCAACAGCCATGAGACGGATGGTTCGCGGTCCGCCCCACAGCCGGGCTCCGTCGGTACGTAATATCACCTCGGGTTGCTTCTCCAACCCGCCATACCCGTAACCCGTCCCGCTGGAGATGGGTATGCGATGGAACGTGGCCATGTTCCAGTCCAGCAACGTTGTCGTTCCACTCAGCGTGGTCTGCGTTAACACCTGTTCCATCCGGTTGTTCACGCCTCCGGAATAGCCCGTGGAGCTGTAATCCGAGTTGATCGACAACCGGTTGTTCTGACCAAAGCGTGTGTCCCATCGCACCGCTCCAGATAACGAATCCGAGTGGAAGCCGCTTCCGGCGTTTTCGCTGTACCGTACCGCGGTACTCAATGACTGCATGGGGGTGCTTCGAGACAGGTTCAACGCCCAGTTACTGGAGCGCGATTCACCCGTAAACAGATAGCTGGCAGACCGCAAGTCTCCCGTGATGTCCGTTTGGAAGCCGAACAGGTTCTGACGGTGCCGAAGGCTCATGTCCAGTGACCGCGCTTTCCGGCGATGGTCATTCAGGTAAAAGGCTGAAAACACACCCTGGCCATCACCCAGCCGGTACTGCTGCTCTGTTCCTACGCCGACACCGCGTTTCTCCATCAAGTGCAGCCGACCAATACCCGCTTGTTCACCCAGCATATAGCCGACAGCCAGTTTGGCATAATACCCCTCTTCAACGCTTTGTCCCAACTCCGGTGTGACGCCCTCATTGCGCCGCTGATCCAGGGGGATCACCAGCGCCGGCAAGGTCATCAACGTGTGTCCCCATGCGTTGAAACGCACATGCCTCAACACCAGCCGCTTACCGGTTACCAGATCGGCCTGACGCGCATAAAAGTCATAATGGGGGTGTTCGCGGTCGCACGTGGTGCATGACGATACACCCCACTCCGCCCGGCGCTGTTGCCCCGTCATCGACTCACCGGTCAAGAACAAGTCTGAGGTGATACGGTTCTCCAGGAACTGAGGCGCCATCCGCGTATTCGCGCGGTCCATTGTCCATCGACGCGTGCGCGCTTCCACCACCAGCCGGGAACCGGTCACATGCAGGCTGTCATCGGTCAGCGTCACGTCGTCTTCAAACACATACCGACCGGTCTTGCTGCTGCCGCTGACTCTCCGGGCCGTGATACGGTAGGTGCGCCACCGCGCGGCTACCCCCTCGGCCTCCACTTCGCCCTGCGGCCCCAGGTAATAGCGCGTGAAACTGTCAACGATCAGCCGACGCCCTTCGGGATCCGGCTCGGGCAACGCAGGGGGAGCGGCCGGAGCCGGCGCGGCGGGCGCCCCAACATCGGCATCGGCCCGGTCAGATGAAGCCGCGTTGGCCGCAGATCCCGGCGGCTCCCATGGCGCATCATCCGCCTCCCCAGACACAGGGGCGGGCGTACCCTGACCGGTATCGGCAGCTTCGCCAGCAGCCGGATGCGTACCGACCAGACAGCCCACTACCAGCAGGACCAGCGTATATAATGCCAGATGACGCTTCAGATCTCTTCTCCAGTGTCCTGTCGGTGTTGCCGCCATCCCAGTCCGCTGAACACGGCACCGATGATTATAACGCAGGCGACCGCCAGTCCCAGAGGCAGCTGTCCGTACTCCAGCCGTCCTGATGGTATGTGTGCGGCCATCCAGGAACTGACCCCGATCACCCATCCGGCCGACATACCGTTGACCCATCCCACCACCACGGCCGCATTGGTCCAGACCATCGCAAGCAATCCCTGGAGAATGCCGGCTGTGATCAATACAGCCGCTGCTGGTTCGGTCAGCAAGTTCGTCAAGGGCGCAGCCGGTGACGCCATCATCCCGTGCGTCAGCTGCAGCGGAAGCGATCCCACCGCGCAAACCAGTCCGGCGCGCAGCAGTTGGGTGACGCGGGTCCATCGGCTGCGCCTGCCGGACCGACCGACGATCCATCCGCGAGCGGCCACCAACACGGCCACCGTACCGTATGAAAACAGCACGCCGCCGTCCCATAACGCTCCCGGTTGCCAAAGCAGCAGCGCCAGCAACGCCAGGGAGACCGCCGTCGGCGGGTCGGTATCGCGGCTGGCGACAATCACCAACGCGGCCACACTCCACATCAGGCACGATCGCACCGCTGGCGCTTCCATGCCGGTCAGCAGTGCGAATGCCCAGACGGGGGCGATCGCCAGCACCAGCGCCTGACGCAAGCCGATGCCCATAGCCACACAGAGCAGTGTAACAACCGCCACCACGCTGGAGACGTGCGTGCCGGACGGGCTAAGGATGTGAAAAATGCCAGACGCCTGCAAGTCGTGTTTGAGCGTCTTTGGCAAACCGGAGCGAAGGCCGAGCGCAACCGCCGCGGTGATCTCCCCGCGCCCGGGCGGTGCGGTTTCAATGATGCCGCGTCCCATCTCATATCGCAGCGCATCCATCCGGTCTACGGGAGCGTGCTGTAGCACCTGAAGCGTCGACAGGCGCATCTCCGCATGCACACCACGTCCCAGCAGCCATCGATGCCAACTCGTGTTCGAGCGGCTGAAGACCGGCGTGAGCCGACCGGTGATACGAACCGTATCGCCCCGCTGCAGGACATCAGGCCGTTCAGGCAGTACGGCCCAGATACGTGCGGATCCCAAAGCGCCCGTTCGCTCAGCCGGGTCGGGTACCGGCTGTAGGATCGCGGCCCATCGGTAGCCATACAGAGCCGGCGGTTGGACCACGCGTGCGATAGTGGGCGCCGAGGTCTGTACGGTGTGCGCCAGGTAGTCATGGCGGACGCGGGTGGACCAACCCAGAAGGCACCCAACACACACAACCAGACCTGCAAGCCAACGCAGATCACGCCAACTCACGGGACACCAGAACAGCAAAACCGCCACGGGGATAAGCGCGGTGAGCCACCACCCGCCCGCCAGTCCGACGGCGCAACCGTACATCAGCATGGCGGCAGCCACGGCCAGGGGACGATAACGGACCGATCGCTGTACTTCCACCGTCATATCTATGACCACCGCAGGGATGCGCATGGTTATAGTATGACGCGATTGCGTTTGCTCCCGTCGACGCCATTGGGTAGGATAGCACTGAACCCATGAAACTGAAATATATGGTCTGCATAGCGGCCGCCCTGTTTACAGCAGGCGGTTGCCGCCAACGTGTGGCGCAGCCCCAACCGGCGCCGGAACCGCCACGCAAGCCCCCGGTGGAGTTGACGATCTACACGGATGACGCGCGTGTGCGATGGATGGAGCCTGGAAGCCGCAGCCGGGTGATCTGGGAAGCGACTGCCGGCAAAGCGGAGACAGACCGGACCCAAGGCGGCGCTTCCGGCCTGTTTCGACAGGTAACGAGCACGCTGTACTCACAGGATGGCCGGCCAACCGACATGAAAGCGGGCAGAGTACAGGCCGATGAAGCGAAACGGGTTTTGCAGGTCTCAGAAGGCCTGCAAGCTACATCGCGTGGCACAGGCGTCACTCTCACGTCCGAACGGGCGACCTGGCTGGTGGACAAAGACCTGATTGTGGCTGAGGGGCACGTGCGGCTGACCGGTGACGGGCTGGACATCCGCGGTGCGCGCATGGAACTCAGCACCGACCTGACACGCATGACGCTGTACGCCAGCGATGAGGTAAAGGAGACACACAGATGATCAAAGGCCGGTGGATAGTCTGCCTGTTGTTGCTGGTACTGGCGGCAGCCGGCATGGCGTACGCTCAGGCTACGGTGGGCGCATTCCGCGTGACGCGCTACACCAAAATCACCACCGTATACCGTGATGACAGATCTATACGAATGGATGTCACCGGCCAGCGAGTTCTGCTGGAACGCACCGATGGATCGATGCAGATGACCGCACCGCGGTTCATGGTCATCTCTCGGCCGACAAACGGCAGGGATATACGGCTCGATAATGCCACGGCGTCCGGCAAAGTTACCTTTCTGCTCAAAGACGCCAAGGACGGCACGCATGCGGACGGACAGGCAGACACCGTGGAGTTCATCGATGATCTGCAGGCGCCGCGCATTGTTCTTACCGGTAACGTTAACGTCTCGGTGAAGCGCCCCGACATGACGGCATCCCAGCGCGGCGCGTCGGGAGTTGTCCATCTGCGCCGCGTCGGATCGCGCTACGAAGTCAGCAGTGTGGTGATGGAAGGCGGCGCGGATCAGACCGAGGCCACCTACACCCCTAATCCGGCGGCGCCGTCGCGATGAGTCAGATCACCCTGAAGGCCCAAGAGCTGGTTAAGATCTACCGCGGCAGGCGCGTAGTGAACGGTGTATCCATTGAGATGAAGTCCGGTGAGATCGTGGGTTTACTGGGTCCCAATGGCGCCGGCAAGACCACGAGCTTCTATATGATCGTCGGCCTGGTACGCCCGGCGTCCGGCTCCGTTCGATGGGATGATCGCGATATCACGCACCTGGCGATGTACAAGCGGGCGCGCCTGGGTATCGGTTATCTCGCCCAAGAGCCATCGGTGTTCCGTAAGCTGACAGTGGAAGACAACCTGCGCCTGGTGATGCAGGCGCAACGCATCCCGGAACGCGAGATACCCGGCCGCATCGACCACATACTGAACCAGTTCCACATCGGCCACATCAAGCACTCACAGGCGCACGTGCTATCCGGCGGCGAACGCCGGCGTGTGGAGATCGCCAGGGCGATCGCCGCTAACCCCCGGTTTATCCTGCTGGACGAACCCTTCACCGGGGTCGACCCGATCGCCATCGCCGATCTGCAATCGATCATCGCCAGGCTGCGGGACGAGTTGGGAGTAGGCATATTAATAACCGACCATAATGTACGCGCCACCCTGCGCATCACCGACCGGGCGTATATCATCGCAGACGGAAAGATACTCACGCAGGGCAGTTCGGCCGAACTGCCCAATGATCCGATCGCACGCAAATTCTACCTGGGGCATGAGTACGACCAGATATGAAACGGTTGTCTGTGCTGGATCGCCTGGTGCTCATGGAACTGAACGGACCGTTCTGGTTCGGGGCGATGATGTTCACCACGCTGTTCTTCGCCAGCACCAACCTGTTTTCGCTGGCCGAGTACATGGTGAAAGGTGCGTCACCGTGGACGATCCTGCAGATGATCGGCCTGAGTGTCCCGTCCATGATTGTCAAGACCTTTCCCATGGCGATGTTGCTGGCGTCGCTGCTGGCGTTCGGCCGCCTCTCCGGCGAAAGCGAACTGGTCGCTACGTATTCCGCAGGCATCTCGTTGTACCGCTCCATACGCCCGGTTGTATTTGCGGGTATCATTGTAAGCCTCGCCACAATCGCCATCAATGAAACCGTGGTGCCGCCGGCCGCACGAGAGATGTGGCGGCTGAAGACCGCTGTGGTCAAACAGGTGGGTGTGCGGGTGGACCCCGTGCAACAGAAAGTAGTTGAAGACAAGCGCCTGGTTACGTCGATCATCGCTCAGGGCGGAGTGGATCTGAACGCCGGCATCCTGTATGACGTCACGGCGACTCAGTTTGATCTGAAAGACGGTGTGATGCAACCTGCGTTTCAGGTCTTCGCCCGACGGGCGCGGTGGCTGGGCGGACAGGAGTGGGACCTGGAAGATGGCTGGTGGCTGACATCGGACGGACGCGCACGCGGGGAGTTCCGCCGCACCTCCACACGTCTGCTGCGCGGCGGGATCAATAAGTCGCTGCAGCAAATAGAGGCGGACCTGTTCCCTGACCCGGATACGCGCAGTTTCCGGGAAACACTGGCGCGTATCCAGCGGTACAGGGCTACCAATGACCCCACCAGTCAACTGGAAGTCGAGTTGTGGACCAAGATCGCCCTGCCGATCGCCTCGCTGATCTTCGGAGTAGTCGGCGCACCCTTGGCTGTACGCCGCCAGAGAGGAACGCCCGCGGCAGGTTTTGCGTTAAGCATAGTGGTAATCTTCCTGTACTGGTCGCTGTCGCAGTACCTGTTCATTCTTGGCAAGAACGGCACCATGAATCCGATGCTCGCCGCATTCCTGCCGGACATTTTGGGAATCACCGCAGGAGGGTTCTTCCTGTGGAACAAGGCCAGGTGACGCATTGAACGATCTGCCAATACGCACGATCATGGCCGGCCTGATCTTCGTGGTGGTCAGCGGGTTTGTTGCCTGGTTCGGCGACTGGCTGGGCCGGAAGCTGGGTCGGCGCCGTGTGTCGTTGTTCGGATTGCGGCCACGCCACACCGCAGTCGTCGTCACAGCCATCACGGGATCGGTAATCGCCCTCGCCACCATCGGCGTGTTGCTGGGTACCGAGCAGACATTCCGAACGGTGATCATCAGCGGCGAACGCACGATTCGGGCGTTGCGGCGCGAACAGGCGCGTTACGAGAGTCTGAATAAGGACTTCGAACTGCTTCAGAAACGGTACGCGCGCGCCCGCGGTGAAGTGGCCGATCAGCAGAAACAGATCGTCGAGAACGCACGCCGCCTCGAGTTGCAATCGAAGCAGTTGGAGCAGGCGGCCCGACAGCTTCAGGAACGCAGCCAGCGTATCGCCACACTGAACGCTCAGGCGGTGGCTCTGCAGAAACGCATCGCGCAGCAGCAGCAACGGGTCACGGCGTTGACGGCTCAGAACGCACAGCTGTTCCGGCGGAATGAACAGCTGCTCCGCGAGGCCCAACGCATGCAGAAATCCAATGACTTCCTCAACAGCCAAAATGCACGCAACGCCGAACTGAACCGCCAGGCGTTGCGACAAAGCTTTCAGGTACAGTCGAACAACCTGTTGTTACAGCGTCAGAACGAGGACCTGAAGGAGCAAACCGCCAATCTGGAGGCGCAGCGGCGGGAACTGGCGGCTCAGAGCGCCCGCCTGGAAGAACAGATCACCGAGCTTAACACCACCATACGGACGCTGGCCTCGCAAGAGGTGGAACTGAGACAGACCGTTAACGAACTGGCTACACGCACCGCGCTGCCGGTGATCGCCCGCAAAGACGAGGAAATCGCTCGTCGGCCAATAGCCGACCGGCAGAGCATGCGCACCGTAATGTCGGAACTGCACAAACTGCTGGTAGAGTGCGAGCGGGTTGCGCTGGAGCGTGGAGCGGCAAAGGGAACACAAACGCGCGCCGCCTACATCCCCGTGAAACGGGTTGTGGTACAGCCCGAGTTCGGTCCGCGCCAGGAGGTGGTAGCCGACGAGCAGGAGAGCCTGCGCGTGCTGGCATTCCAGATATCCACATCCAACTCACCTGTGGTGGTGGTGGCGCAAGCGATTCGCAACTGTTTTGAAGGCGAGCCCGTCGCGGTAGAGTTACGCCCGTTCCGCAACCCGTTGATCTATAAGTCCGGTGAGGAGATCGCCAGGATCCGGTTATTCACCGGCCGCGGATCGGGACAGGTATCCAATGATGTGGTGCTGTTCCTTCGCAGCACGGTGAAGCAGAAAGCGATGGTGGACGGCATCATCCCGGTGCGCTTGAGTGACGGAGACGAAACCGTGGGAGACATTTCCAACGCTGAACTGGCCGATCTGGTGGAACGCATCATCACAGAAGGGGCAGGACGCCATATTACACTGGTGGCGCGTGCCGACCGGGACATCCGCGCGGGGGATCCGTTAACACTGCGGTTCCGCGTGATGTCACGCTGAGATGCGCATTCTGGCGCTGGATCCCGGCAGCGATAAATGCGGACTGGCCGTGACCGATGACCGGGGTGCGGCGCTGTGGATGCAGATCGTTCCCCGTTCTGATATCCTGCGCATCCTGCCGGACGTTATAACCCGCTGGCAGCCGGCGGTATGCGTCGTGGGCAACGGCACGCAATGCGCCTCCATGCTGCGCCAGTTGGCTGACACACCGGTTGTCTGGCGCCAGATCGATGAGTACCGATCGACAGAGGAGGCGCGGAAGCTTTACCTGCAGGAACACCCCGCCCGGGGATGGCAACGCCTTCTGCCGCACTGGCTCCGCACACCAGACAGACCGGTGGACGACTATGCGGCGCTGGTGCTGGCCCGCCGTTACATCATGTCCGGCATGTCAGAGTCGGATTCGGATGCGGATCCGGATTCGACCGCCGCCGAGGCGGGTACGGTTTCCGAATAGTCGCACCCCTTAACGGAGCAGTTGATACGGCCGTCGCGACCGGCCCGTCCGGCGGTCTCCACCAGTGCGCCGCCACACTGAGGACAGGCGCGCCCCACCGGTTTTCCCCATAGGGTGAACTGGCATTCCGGATACCGGTTACAGCCATAAAAGGTACGCCCACGCTGTGTACGCCGGCGAATCAGTTGCCCCTGACCGCACGCAGGGCAAGCCACACCGGTGCCCTTCTCTAAAGGCCGGCGTGAACGGCAGGCGGTGCAGGCCAGGTAATCACCATACCGGCCATACCGGATTACCATCGCCTCACCGCATTTCTCGCATGTCTCTTCGCTGGGGCGATCGGGCGGCGCCGGTTCGCCGGAGGCGGTGACTTTTAAGATAGTCTTGCACTCAGGAAACTTGCTGCATCCCAGAAACTTACCAAAACGCCCGTCGCGCAACGCCAGCGGTGCGCCGCAGTTTGGGCAGAGATGCTCCGTGATCACAGGTTGAATACGGATGCGGTCATCGCTCGCTTCACTCACGGAGAGCTGCTGCGAAAAAGGTTCATAGAACCGGTGCATCAGTTCCTTCCAAGACCGCGCGCCCCGCTCAATCTGGTCCAGGTCGATCTCTATGCCGGCAGTGAACTCCACACTCATGATCTCAGGGAAGTATTTCACCAGGTAATCTGTCACCGCTTCACCCAATCCTGTGGGCCGGAACTTCCGCTCGACCAGTTCCACATACTGGCGATCCACGATGGAACCGAGGATGGCTGCATAGGTGCTGGGGCGACCAATGCCGTTTTCTTCCAGTGCCTTAACCAGTGTGGCCTCTGTATAGCGCGGCGGCGGTTCGGTGAAGTGTTGTTCCGGCTTCAGGTCCAGAAGCGTCAGGATTTGGCCCTCCTGAAGCGGCGGCAACGCGGGGCGGTCCTCCTCAGCAGCCGGGTCCTGCTCATCACGGCCTTCGGTGTACACCCGCCGGAACCCGTCGAACTTAACCGTGGAGCCCACCGCACGGAATTCATACGCGGCGGCCTCGATATCGACCTGAACCACGTCGAGGACCTGATCAGCCATCTGACTGGCGATGAACCGGTTCCAGATCAACCGGTACAGCTTGGCCTGCTCGGGCTTAAGGTAAACATGCAGTTGGTCAGGAGTCCGTTCCAGATATGTCGGCCGGATCGCTTCATGCGCATCCTGCGCCGCCCCTTTACGCTTATACACAGGAGGTTTAGCCGGCACATACGCCGCGCCAAACAACTGCAGCACAAAGGCGCGCGCCTGTTCCTGCGCTTCCTGAGAGACACGCACCGAGTCGGTACGCATATAGGTGATCAGTCCCACAGTGCCTTGCCCGGGGATGTCCACACCCTCGTATAGTTGCTGAGCCACCTGCATCGTACGCCGCGCGCTGAAGCCCAGTTTACGTGAGGCTTCCTGCTGCAGCGTGCTGGTGATAAACGGAGCGGATGGCTTCCGTCGGCGCTCTGAGCGCTTGACCTTTGTGACGCGCCAGTCCGCCCCCCGCAACGCGTCCAGCACGGTTTCAGTCTCGGCCTCGGTATGCAGTTCCAGCTTCAAGCCGGCGTGGCGTCTAAGGTCCGCCTCAAACCGATTGGGAGGCGTGTCCGGGGTCAACCCTGCGGTGACGGTCCAATACTCCTGCGGAACGAACGCCAGTATTTCGCGTTCGCGTTCCACCACCAGCCGCACCGCAACCGACTGCACGCGTCCTGCGCTCAGGTTATTCCGACGCGCCTTTTTCCACAGCAGCGGGCTCAGCTTGTACCCGACCAACCGGTCAAGCACGCGGCGAGCCTGCTGTGCGTCGACACGGTTCATATCGATATCGCGGGGATTTTCCAACGCATGCAGCACGGCATTTTTGGTGATCTCGTTGAACTCAATCCGCTGACAGCTTGTCAGCTTCAGCGCCTCCTTCAGGTGCCAGGCAATCGCTTCCCCCTCGCGATCCGGGTCGGACGCGAGGTAGACACAGTCGGCGCCGGCGACGGCCTTCTTGAGCTCCGATAATACTTTCTTGCGCTGCTCCAACTCCTGATACTGCGGCGTGAAGTCGCCTTCGATATCTACGCCGATGTTCTTTTCGGGCAAGTCACGCACATGCCCCATAGAGGCCTCGATACGGTAACTGTCACCCAAAAAGCCCTTGAGCGTGCGGGTTTTTGCGGGTGACTCAACGATGATGACGTGTTTGGACATTCAGCTGCTCCCGACCCCGTTCAGGCATCATAACCCAGATCGGCCAGCGCACGCGGATCGCGTCGCCAGTCCGGTATGACAGAGACCTGCACATGCAGGTATACCCTCTGACCAAGAAAAACTTCGAGTTCCTGACGCGCCAGGGTCCCGATTTTCTTTAACATACGTCCGCCCTTGCCGATCACCATCGCCTTATGGCTTTCGCGTTCGACAATCACCTGCGCTTCAATGGACTGCAGTCCGTCAGGACGCTCCGTCCATTGAGTGACCCTCACCGCTGCGGCGTACGGCAGTTCGTCGTGCATGGCGGTCATCAGCTGTTCGCGCACCAACTCCGCAGCCCACATTTCCCGTGACTGGTCCGAGCGGTACTCATCAGGATACATAAACGGCCCTTCAGGCATCATCTGCAATACGCGCCGACGCAGCAGGTACACACCCTTAGGGTTCCTGAGCGCCGAGACAGGGTACCGGTTCTGGGCGCCTGGCAGCAGTTCATGATAGCGGTTCAACATACTGTCGTGTTCTTCACACAGGTCAGACTTGGCGCCAACAATCCAGACAGGGGTGTCTGCGGGCACCTCCCCTAGACGCTGCGCCACGGCGCGGTCCTCATCATTGGGACCGCGATGCAGGTCAACAGTCCACAGCACCAGATCGACACCATCCAGCGCTCCCTGAATCGCCTTCTGCATGTATACACCCAGGCCGTCCTGCGGGCGATGCCAACCGGGTGTATCAACGAAAACCACCTGCCGGTTCTCCTCGGTGTAGATGCCGTGGATACCTTGTCGGGTGGTCTGCGGCCGCGGCGAGATGGCAGAGACTTTGACGCCCAGCATGACGTTCATCAACGTCGATTTACCTGCATTGGGCCGGCCTACGATGGCTGCATAACCGCAATATGTGGATTCCGCTTGATCAGACACCATCCGATTCCTTTCATCCCCGTGCCGCCATGGGGACCGCGCGATACTGTACCCGCCCCTTGCGCTTTTGTCAACAAGCGATTGTGTACCGGAACAGGGTACCATATGCCCACGAAGCCTGAGACAGGAGCATCATACGTCATGCCTGAGCATTGGGCGGCCATTCTGCTGGCGGCTGTTCTGGGTGCGCTGTTGGGGATTGAGCGGGAAATCCAGGGTCGCCCTGCGGGTCTGCGCACGCACATCCTCGTCTCGATGGGTGCGGCGCTCTTCACCATACTCTCCCGTGACGCGGTGGGTCCGGGAAACGACTCGGGACGCATCGCGGCCCAGATCGTTGCCGGCGTGGGTTTTTTAGGCGCAGGAACGATCATGCACCAGGGCGTAACCGTGCGCGGGCTGACCACGGCCGCCGGCATGTGGGTTGCCGCCGCGGTCGGCATGGCCTGCGGTTTTGGCCCACGGTTCATGGGGCTGGCTGTCATTGTAACCCTGCTCACCCTGGCGACGCTGGCGTTGTTGCCGGTCATGGATCGACTGCTGCGATGGAAGCGGTTATCCTGTACGCTGGATGTGATGGTGCGCAGACATCAGTTGCCCGCGCTGCTGGAGACACTGAACCAGCGCCAGTTCCGTTTCGAGTCGATACGGGTTGAAGAGGTTACCGGTCACGGCGCTGAACGGGTGGTGATGGCCATCCATCTCACCCACGCCCAGTCCCTCGCGGACGCGGTGGCGGCGGTGTGGTCTGCACCCGATGTACTGGAGGTTCATGTCGAGTGATCATCCCCCCCAATGGAGACGTTATCAAGCAGGCAGTCTCCGCGGCGCTGCTGGAAGATGTCGGCCCGGGCGATATCAGCAGCCTGAGCACGATCCCGCACGATACACGGTCACACGGTCAGTTCCGCGCCCGACAACCGGGTATACTCTGCGGCATGCTGGTGGTGGACGCGGTCTGCTGGGCGGTTGACACAGCCATCCGGCTCACGCCCGCCTTGCGGGACGGTGAGGCGTTCGACGCTGGAACGGTACTCGCCGAAGTGCGCGGACCAGCCGCCTCGATACTCACCATGGAACGCACCGCGTTGAACTTCCTGCAGAGACTCAGCGGCGTCGCCACGTTGACCGCCGCATATGTGGCCGCCGTCAGCGACCTGCCGGTGCGCATTGTGGATACGCGGAAAACAACGCCCGGCCTGCGGCATCTGGAGAAGTGGGCGGTACGCTGCGGAGGCGCCCATAACCACCGGACAGGCCTGTATGACGCCGTCATGATCAAAGACAATCACATCGTTGCGGCGGGCGGTATCCGGCAGGCGGTCAGCAGGGCGCGGGCGGTCATCCCCCATACCATGAGCATTGAAGTAGAGTGCGACACGCTGGAGCAGCTGGCCGAAGCGATTGAGGCAGGCGCCGATAGTGTACTGCTCGACAACATGACTCCAGCCATGCTGCGCGACGCGGTTGCTCTGGCCGATAGGCGCGTTACCCTGGAGGCGTCCGGGGGCGTGAACCTACAGACCGTCCGCGCCATCGCCGAGTCGGGAGTACAAATCATCTCGGTGGGTGCGTTGACGCACTCCGCGCCAGCACTCGATATCGGGTTGGACCTGTAACGCCAGGAGACCCGTGGACGGGGTGCTTATAAACACATCGGACGCCGTGTCCGGCGTCCGATGTGTTGTGAAACGGGCTGGTTAACGTCGCGAGCGGCTTGTGCCTTCGCGCCGAGCCTGACGCTGCTTCTCTTCTTTGCGCTTGCGGCGCACACGCAGCTCTTTATTACGGATCCGCATGATGGTACTCCTGACGAACGTGTCAACCGATATTCTGCCCTGACTCGCGGGGCGCTGTCAAGCCAAGAGGCCAAACGGCTGTCTGTTATACTGATATATGGGTACCGATCGCCAACTCCCCCACACCCCGAGACGCCTGAAAGGAACACCGGTCGCGTATGTCTGACGTCCCCGAAGTCGAAAGCAATCTGCAAGCAGTCGCTATAGAAACCGAGATGAGCCGCTCGTACCTCGGGTACGCCATGAGCACCATTATCGCCAGGGCGCTCCCCGATGTACGCGATGGCCTGAAGCCTGTTCAGCGTCGTATTCTGTACGCCATGCGCGAAATGGGTGTAGGGCCCAATAATGCCCACGTGAAATGCTCCGCCGTGGTCGGTGAAACCATGAAACGGTTCCACCCGCATGGCGACCAAGCGTTGTACGGCACGTTGGTGCGTATGGCGCAGGATTTCGCGATGCGCTATCCGTTGATATCGGGGCAAGGCAACTTCGGATCCGTCGATGGTGACTCCGCTGCAGCCATGCGTTATACCGAAGCCCGTCTCTCTCCGCTCGCCATGGAGATGATGGAAGACATCGACAAGGAGACAGTCGACTGGGAACCGAACTACGATCAGTCCACCACGGAACCGGTAATTCTGCCCGGCAAGTTCCCGAACTTCCTGTGCAATGGGGGAAGCGGAATCGCTGTGGGCATGGCAACCAATGTGCCGTCGCACAACCTGCGCGAAGTCGTCGACGCGCTGCTACACATCATCGACAACCCGGAAGCCACCATTGCAGAACTGATGCGTTTCCTGCCGGGACCGGACTTCCCCACCGCGGGTCTGATCTTGGGCACGCGCGGCATTCGAAACGCGTACGAAACCGGCCGCGGCAGCATCACCATGCAGGCGCGCATTCAGTTTGAACCGATGGATAACGGCAAGCAGGCCATCGTGGTCACTGAGCTGCCGTACCAGGTTAATAAAGCGCGCTTGATCGAGCAGATTGCCGATTTGGTGAAAGCCAAGAAGATCGATGGCATCACCGCCATCGATGACTTCACCGACCGCACCGGCATGCGCGTGGTGATTGAACTGCGGCGGGACGCCAACCAGCATCGCATCCTCAACGCCCTGCTGAAGCACACCCCGCTGCGCCTCACGTTTGGCGTCATCATGCTGGCGCTGGTCAACAACGTACCGCGCGTCAGCAACCTGCATCAGGTGTTGTGGCACTGGGTGGATCACCGGCGCGACGTCATTGTGCGCCGAACCCGATATGAGTTGTACCGCGCCGCGCAACGCGCGCATGTACTGGAAGGCCTGCAGATAGTGCTGCGCTTCCTGGATGAGATCATCGCGATCATCCGCAACAGCCGGAACAGCGAAGAGGCGCGCCGTGCCTTGATGCAGCGGTTTGATCTGACGCAGATCCAGGCCGAGGCGATCCTGAGCATGCAGTTGCGTCAGCTCACGTCGCTGGAACAGCAGCGGCTGGAAAACGAATACAAAGAACTGCTTCAGGAGATCGCACGACTGGAAGACATCCTGGTGGATGAACAGCGCGTGTTCGAAATGATCAAAGCCGAACTCCGCGAACTGCGGCAGAAATACGGCGATGACCGGCGCACCCGCATTGAGGGACGTGAAGCGGAGGACATCAGCGAAGAGGATCTGGTAACCGAAGAAGAGATGCTGGTGACCATCACCCGCGATGGGTACATCAAGCGGCTGCCTCTGGACACATATAAGACTCAGAGACGCGGCGGCAAAGGCATCATCGCCACCAACACCAAGGAAGAAGATACGCTGGAGACCATCTTCCAGATCAGCACGCTGCATTACATACTCTTCTTCACAAATAAGGGGCGAGTCTACCGGCTGAAGGCTTACGAGATCCCGCAGGCATCACGCACAGCCATGGGTACGGCGATCATCAACCTGATCCGCATTGAGCCGGGTGAACGCGTGACCGCGGTATTGTCCATCGCCAAGTTTGCCGAAGACCGCTATTTGATGATGGCCACGCGGCGCGGTGAGATCAAGCGCTGCGCGCTCAGCCACTTCGCCAACCTGCGCGCCAACGGGTTGTTCGCGTTTGACATCGAGGAGGGTGACGATCTTTGCTGGGTGCGTTGCACCACCGGCAATGATGAACTGGTGCTGCTGAGCCGCAACGGTCTGAGCCTGCGCTTCCGCGAGAGCGATGTCCGGGCATCCGGACGTCAGGCGGGAGGCGTGCGAGGTATCCGCCTGGAAGGAGATGACGAGGTCGTGGCGATGGTGCAGCGGCATCCCGACCGGGATCTGCTGGTGATCACGGAAAGCGGCTTCGGCAAACGCACCCCGTTTGACGAATACCGCGTTCAGTCCCGCGGCGGCAAGGGCATCATCGCCCTGAAGGTGACAGACAAGACCGGCCCCGTGGTGGATGCCCGAGGCGTGCTGCCTGACGACCGCATCATCATTGTCTCCGCCGGCGGCAAGGCGATCCGCTGTAACGTCAGCGACATCCGCCAGAGCGGTCGGAACACGCAAGGCGTGCGGATCATGCGCGTCGACGAAGGCGAACGCGTCAGCGCGCTGGCCCGAATTGTCACCGCTCCGGAT
>CAZHSN010000039.1:0-24417 GCA_964535125.1 uncultured bacterium | reverse complement strand
GGATGGATGGGTGGTTCTGCCCATGCCTGCCGGCCGGACCGCCCCTGATCAAGGGGATCCGCACAGACTGCCTTAAGGATGTCCACTTGATGATCGCCAATCCGCTGCCGAAGCTGGCGGACTATGCGGCCGCAGGCGCGGACATCCTGACGGTTCACTATGAAAGCGAGCCGACACACATCCACCGCGTGTTTCAGGTGATGCAAGCCATGACGAACGCCAACGATCCCAATCGGGGTATTGCCTGCGGGGTTGCCTTGAACCCCGGTACACCGGTTGAGGTGATCATCCCGATATTGGAACTCATCGACACAGTGACGTTGCTGGCTATCAATCCAGGATGGGGCGGGCAACGGTTCGACGGGTGTATAGAAGCACGTGTCGCGGCAGTGCGCCGGCTCACGGCGGGGCGGTCAATACTGGTGTGCGTGGATGGCGGAATCACCCAGCAGACCATTGATCAGGCCGCGCGTATGCGACCTGACGTGGTGGTGGCCGGCAGCGCCGTGTTCGACGGTAGAGCGCCTGCAGACAACGCCCGACAGCTGTTAGCAAGACTGCGCTCGCAATAGGGCGCCCAACGGACGCAGGATCGCCCGGAGCGGAGGGACTCAGATGCAGAACCGATGGAGCGAGGCGGAGTACCGACAGTGGCTGATCACACAGGCTGGCGTCTGTGATACCGACACCGCTGCACGGATATACAGCAGTCGCCTGCTGGGCATGGACCCTGCGCTGGTGCTTCATGGAGGGGGGAACACCTCCGTAAAGACCACCGCAGTGGCCCTGACCGGGGACACAATGGAAGTGATCCGGGTGAAGGCCACCGGTCATCCATTGGCAACGCTGGACGTAAAGGGGCTTCCTGCACTGGACTGGGCGTATTTACGTCGCCTGAGAGACCTCACAGCGTTATCAGACGACGAGATGATCAACCAGTTGCGTACACATCTGCTGGATCACACCGCGCCGACGCCTTCCATTGAGGCGTTCCTGCACGCGTTTCTGCCGCACCGGTATGTGGATCATACACACGCCGATGCGGTCCTGGCGTTGACCAACCGCACGGACGGCCCGCAGGCTGTGCAAGAAGCGCTGGGAGATGACGTGCTGATCGTACCATACGTGCGGGCAGGTTTCGGGCTGGCGCTGGCCGCGGCACAGGCGTATGAGCAATGCCCGACGGCCCGCGGTATGGTGCTGATGCATCATGGGCTGGTCGCCTGGGGCGGCACAGCCCGCGAGTCCTATGATGCCATGATCGAGCTGGTAACCCGGGCGGAGGCCTGGTTGATACGTCAACCGATCCGTCGGCCCGAGGCCGTTCAACACACCGACATCGGCCTCGCCCACGAGCGACTGGCCATGGCCGCGCCGGTGGTGCGCGGCGCGTTAGGGCAAGAACCGCCAATGGTGTTACGCGCCTGGATCACCCCGGAGTCGCTTGCGTTCATGGATGCGCCCGATGCGCGCTCCGTGGCGCTGACACCGCCTCTCACTCCGGACGACCTGATCCGCACCCGCAGATTACCGCTGTGGATTGAGAGCCCAAACTATGAAGACCCTGGTGTGCTTCGCCGGCAGGTCGAAGCGGCGATCACAGATTACACCGCAGCCCACCACAATTGGATAGCGCGCTGCGCCGGCCCAGATGCCGGCATTCAGTCAGACCCACTTCCACGGGTTATCCTGATGCCCGGATTGGGCGTGCTCTGCGCCGGAGAAGACACCCATGCGGCCGACATCACCCGCGACATCACCGCCCGTACCATCGGTGTAAAGCAAGTGATCGCCGCATCCGGCCAGCATGCGGGGCTGTCGGACGATCACCTGTATGCCATGGAGTTCAACGTGTGGCAGCAGGCGAAACGTGGCCGCGGGTCCGGTGAACCACTGCGTGGACGCATCGCGTTTGTTACGGGCGCCGCCGGAGCGATCGGAGCGGGGATCTGCCGTGGCCTGCTGCAGGCCGGCGCGCAAGTCGCTGTTACAGACCTGCCGGGTAACAACCTGGACAGCTTGGTCTCTGAACTCAACGCTCAATTCGGAAGCCGAGTGATCGGCGTTCCCATGGACGTCACACAATCCGACTCAGTACGCGAGGGCATCCACCGCATCGTGCGCGAGTGGGGCGGAGTGGACATCGCGGTGATCAACGCTGGCATCGCCCATGTCTCCTCATTGAAAGAGATGGACCTGACGGCGTTCCAGCGGCTGGAGCGCGTGAACGTGGAGGGGACACTGCTGGTGCTGAAGCACATGGCCTCATTGTTGGAGCAACAGGCGATGGGCGGCGATATTGTGCTGATCTCCACAAAGAACGTGTTCGCTCCGGGAGCCACCTTCGGCGCCTATTCCGCGACGAAGGCCGGCGCTCATCAGTTGGCGCGTATCGCCAGTCTGGAACTGGCGCCGCTGGGCGTCCGGGTGAACATGGTCGCTCCCGATGCGGTGTTCTCCGACGGCGCACGCAAGTCCGGACTCTGGCAGGAGGTTGGCCCCGGACGCATGAAAGCGCGTGGTCTGGATGAGCAGGGATTGGAGGAGTACTACCGCAACCGTAATCTGCTGAAAGCCAAAATCACCGCAGACCATGTAGCCCATGCGGTTCTGTTCTTTGTCACCCGCCAAACGCCCACCACAGGGGCAACGATCCCTGTGGACGGCGGTCTACCGGACGCCGCGCCGCGATAACACGGCAGAGGGCCGACGATTCACCCGCTCGAGGTACGCCATGAAAGAGTCCTTGCGCATCGTGCAGCCATCCGGCCCGGACAACGGGTTGGACACGTTACCCACGTTTCACGTACCCGGACAGGAACGCGACATGAGCGCGCTGAACGAACTGCATGCGCTGCATCACCCGGGCGCGTTCACCCGTACCGCGCTGTGGGACGGATGGCTGCCCCATGCAACGCTCTGGACCGGCACATTACCTCGGACCCGCTACCGAGCCGCCTTTCTGGAGCGCCCGATGGATGCAGAAGGGTATGTCTCCATGCTGCAGCATCGGGGTATGGCGCACAGTGAGGGATGGCCGTTTCCATCGTGGCAGCAGGCCTGCGGAGCCGGTTGGTTCTTCTCCACACATGATGAGGACTATGGCGCTCACTGGAACCTGCAGCCGCTAACATCGACAGAGGGATGGACCATTGAGGGCGCGGAGGTTCTGGGCTTCCATCCGATGCGCGGACTGCAATTGAAGGCGACCTCCGGACGTGTACGCATCAGCACTCCGCCGTTCCGATGCGCCGTATTGATCGCCCCCTTCATCCGCCTGGAGTGGAGCGCCGATGGTCTGCCCACGGAACCCAAACCGGCCATCGAATGGCTGCTCGAAGGCGAGTCCGACTGGCCATCCGGACGCAGCGTCCGGTTTGATCCACCGGTTGCCGATGGTCAATTGCATTATGCCAATGTACCGATCCATCGACATCCGGGCTACTCCGGTGTGTTGACCCGCTGCCGCGTGACCATCGACCGCGCACTCGACGCACGTATCGATCTCAAGTCGGTCATTACAGCCATTGATACCCGTCATCCGATCACCAATCCGGTGTATGTACACGGTTGTGCGGACTACTTCCACTGGACGGGTGATGTCGCGTTCCTGCAGGCGAACATGCCGCGAATCCGCACAGCCATGCGATATACGCTGGATACCTGCGAGGTACGCACCGCCAAGCATGCACGTGTGCCGTGGGTGGGCCATGACGGCCGCAGCGGGTTGGTGCTGCACCCGGATGGACAGATAACCATGCGACATGGACTGGGCGTCGGGAACAACTACTGGGATCTGCTGCCGTTTGGCGGCTCCGATGCGCTCGCCACCATCTACGTCTATCACGCGTTGCTCTGCATGGCACAGTTGGAGCAGACGGTCACCCGGCATCGCGATTGGGGTATACCGTCCGGGGACGCCTTGGATCCGCATGACTTGGCCGCATTGGCGCGCGCCGTACGCACCGACTTCCAGAAGCGCTTCTGGAACCGCCACACACAACGGTTCGTCGGCTGGATTGATTGCGAGGGTAAAGCATACGACTACGGATTCACGTTCGTGAATCTCGAGGCCATCTGTTACGGGTTGGCATCACCCGCTCAGGCTCGCAGTATATTCGCCTGGCTGGACGGCCGTCGCCAGGTCGGCGACGACACGTCACGAGGAGCCGATATCTATCATTGGCGCTTCGCGCCGCGCGCTACCACGCGCCGCAACATCGAAACCTATACGTGGCCATGGTGCGAGCCCCACAAAATTCCTTGGGGCGATCAGGTGCAGGATGGCGGTGCTGTACTGGGCTTCAGTTACCATGACCTGATGGCCCGGCTGATCACCTTGGGACCAGACGACGCCTGGAAGCGCTTGCAGGTGATATTGAACTGGTTCCGTGAGGTTCAGTCCGAAGGCGGCTACCGCGCCTATTACGCCAAACCCGGACGCGGCTTGCTGCAGGGCGGAGGTCCTCCCGGCGGCTTGGGGTTGGATCGCGAGTTCCTTGAGAGTGTGCTGGTCCCGCAGGTGATGTTGTATGGATTCCTCGGTTTCCGGCCAACCGTTGACGGGTTCAGTCTGACCCCTCGCCTGCCGCGGTCGTGGCCATCGGTGCGCGTCTCCGCCGTCTACATACATGACTGGGTTGTGTCGGTTACCGCACAGGCATCCGGCGATGTGGATGTCACCCCGCTGGTGCGTGGCGCGCGACCGCTGGAGGTGCATCGGGGGCGTATCCGCCAGCGCCTGACACATTAAAAAACCGGATAGCCGAAGGCAGTAAGATCACTCCAGGCGCACCAGAGCGTGGACCTGCAGTGCATCGCCGCAGGCGTGTATCAGCATCTGCAGTGCGGCCTGAGGGTCCCTCCCGGCATCCGTCATGGGGTATGCCATCAGCGCCATACGGGTTTTGGGTTGCCACTCACCCGCGCTGGTGTAGTATTCATACGCATCCAGCGGCGCCAGCAGCCAGGCGCCCAGCTTGCGGTACCAGCCCATGCGGCGGGCAGCGACGTCGGCGCTATGAGTGGAGGGTTCATCGGGGAGTTCCACCTCGAACAGCAGCAGCCGGGTCTCGGGCGAACAGGTGCGTACGTCGGCAATGATCGCGTCGAACAGCTGTTTGCCCAGCCCCCCGCCCGGCCGGGCCGCTGCGAGATACCACAGCCAGGCACAGTCATCAGCCGCCGGCGCCCAATGACCGATACCGGCCAAAGCCCCATCCAACAGCATCGCCAGCATGTGCGGAGGTTCCGCTTCCCTGCGGGCAGCCCGCTGCAGCGTCTGCCAGTAGTGCGCCGCCTGCATGCGTTCCCGTTCGGGAAACGCACGCTCATACACACGGATCCACTCCGGCGCCCAGGGATCCATCGGGTCGGCTATGCGGTGTATGATCATGACGCCCCTCCTGTCGCATCAGCCCGTCGGCTGCGTCGAATCCATACGCGTCATGGTATCATAGCAGGATTATTCGGGCGACGCATCCAAGAGTATAGCAACCTCACCGGAACTGGGTGACAGGAATGCGTGTGATGGATCGGTTTCACGGTCGACCCTATCAGCCAATCGGCGCCTGTGCGGTGGTGGACACCGGTCGCCGTCTGAGCGGCTTCGAAGGAACCACCATCGATAAGCAGCGTTCCACTGCCGACGGCTGGATCTATGATGTCTATCTGGGCGAGGCGATGCTGGTGCGCTTGGCCTATCTGCGATGGGCGACGGGAGAACGCGAAATACGCACGCAGAGCCGAAGCAAGTGGTGCACGGACTATGCGGCCTGCCCCGCGCCGGAGCCGTTCTACGAACAGTTTGCAGACCGAGAGCGGCTGCGGCTCACCATCAAAGACATGCCGGGAGGCACTCACCGCTATGCCGTGTTGAAACTGGCCGCTGCGGACGCTCAAGGCCGCCCGCAACTCTGCAAAGCCAGTTGGTCGGAGATGGACCGGATCTCCGGTATTGACAGCCGCTCGCTGCTCCGCCAGGTGGGGTGCACGGCTCTAGGGACCAAAGAAGAGATCCTCGGTGATCCGGGCATTCAACGCGGCTGGCCCTGCATCGCGTTTCCGGCCAAGAACCTGATCGCGCCGGTCTGCGCTTTTGTACTGACCCGCGTGCTGCCGGTATACCGGATGCGCTTCTGAAGTCCTTGCATCAGGCGCTGGCAGTACAGATAGTCGCTTTAGATCGACGGAGAAACACCTGCTGATCATCGACGGCAGCTTCGGAGCGGCCGGTGACTGACCGGGAACACAGACTCACCGAACCAGAAGCCGTTCGAAAGTGAGTCCCACGCGCATAAGGCCTGCGGCCCGCGTTGCGGTGCGCTCAGTCCAGCGAGTCAGGCAACACCGGCTGCAACACGGTGTAGATCAACGGCGCTTGGAACGGCGGAGACGGGTCGGCCGACCACCGGGCCTGCAGCCACCGCGCCAACGCCCGGTCTACCGCTGCATGTAACCCCGCTTGCCGCGAGGCACTGCAGACACTAATCGCATACAAGTGCTCAGGATCACAATCGCTGGGAACAGCACTATCCTGGTCGTCAATAGAGCCATCTTCACGCCACCAGCGCTCCAGCTGCGCACGGGCCTCTGCAGGGCGGATCATCCCGCAGTTGACTGCCAGGCCGGCGACCCAAGCGACCGGTTCGCCGCACGGCGCCCCATCAGCGCCGCGCCAGCGCGCCCACTCACCCGAAGCGGGATGCCGGAACGCACCGCGACAGGCCTGGCGGAGGTGTCCAACGCGCTGGAGCCAATAGTCACAGCGATCGCGCTTCTTCAGGGCCTTCGCCATGTCCGCCAGGCATAGCCAGGCGCGGCAGACCAGTGCGTTGATGGCGGCATCACATACCGCGCTCGTGTCCGGCGGCGACAACAGGTCGGGTGTCTCCACCAAACCGTCCCCGTCGGCATCGCAACGCTCGAGATACTGTCCCAGCCGGTCCAAAGTCTTCCAGTGCGCTTTCAACCATTCCGTGTCGCGCTCCTGGCGCCAGACGGCCCATGCGCCGATCAACACGCCCGTGTTGCCATCCAGGCGCTCGATATGGTCCGAATAGGCCGGGATCACTCCATCCAGATGTGCGGACACCCATACCGATGAATTACCCAGTTTCTCCAATTGTTCTGCCGAACGGATCAACCGAGCGCGCAGATCGGCGGTCGACAACGGGAAGCGGCGGTCCAGCAGATAGTCGACCGTACGACGCACCGACTCCATCAGGTTCAGCCGTCCTTTGGTCAACTCAGGCGTGTTCAGCAACATGTCCGCCCACAACGGCAGCCAGGCGGCGCAGGGTTCTTCGGCATCAGGAGCGACGAACAGCCCGGATGGCGGCTCATCCGTCTCGACGTCGGGGGCGCCGTGTGTCGTCCGCAAAGCATCCAGCCAGCAGCGACGAAGCGCCGGCCAAACCAGTTCGGCAACATCCGTCGGCACATCCAGCTGTATCGGCTGCATCGTAAACTCGACAGGCTTACCGGGAGCCGACGGCAGCGCATAAAGAGCCAGCCTGTACCCGTTCCTGGTGGATGTCAGCCGCGCATAACCATCATCACGAGGTGACAATTTCAGAAGCAGGGGACCGCGGCCGGGTGCATGCAATATGAATGGCGGACGTACCGAGCCGCCGTCATCAGGCTGCCCGCCCAAAACAACCATAGGGCCGGTCTCCCGAGTGAACTCAAACGCCATCAATAAGCCATCCGCGCTCGTTGAACGCGGTTCGTAGATCAAGCGTACGCCGCCTTTCGGTTTACCCACCGTCCACTCCACAGCACACTGCGCGTAGTGGGAGCGTACACGGTCGGGACCATGGCGGTTGATCTTGCGAGGCGCCAGGATGACATCGTCGAAATCATCAGAGCTGATCAACTGCAGGGACGCGGGTGAGCACAGCATGTTCCGAGTTTCGCTTGCTCCGCCTTCACAATCCCAACCCAAATGCAGCGGGGCGCCCGTCTGCGCATCCAGATCGACACGGATGACTGCACGGTCTCCTGCAGGTCCTCGCCCGTACAGACCCGTATACGGTCCTTTGGTCACTTTACGTGGACGGTTGGCTTTATGCCACATCCGCTCCACGCGCAGTGACTGAGGTACCTCAGGGCCATCAGGTATATGCGTCATCTAGGTGCAGGTTAGCCTCCCGTAAGCGTCGGCATTGACATAATGATATATACTTGCCGGTCTGTGCCAGACTCTAGCTCTTTTCGCGATGACTCCCACCTTAGCCGACCGCTACACCCCATACAGAAACGAGTAGATAATTACCAAAACGGACTTGACCGGAGAGATGTCACGTACAGTATCACGCCGTTTTCATGCGCACCATAATACCAATTCGCTGCCACTTAGTGCCGATCAGCTCCCAGTCACTTGACGCGCGCATCCGGATCTGTGTATATGATGGTCGCACCAAAAGCACCTTGACATCTTAAGCGCCAACCGCAGGTTGTCGATCTGTTCGACGCACAGGGGAATTCCGGTGGGAATCCGGAGCTATGCCGTAACGGTAATGCCCGTGAAGGGACAAGTCCGAATGCCTGCCTGCGGTCAATGCCTCGGAGCAGCAATGCACCGGCGCACCCTTCGAGCAAAGGGGCTGGATCATTTCGGACACGTGATGCCTTAAGAGCCCTTTTCAGCACTATCTGAAAAGGGCTCTGTTTGTTACATAGACCGACATCGTGTTGTACCTTCAAGCGCCTTGCCGAAGATACCGGCAAGGCGCTTTTGTCTTGGGGAACGCAGAGGGAAGTGAGAGACGGTTTTACATGACAGACATGCGCAGGGCCGAACAGCCGATGCAAAACACAACTCTACAGAACCGTGCGGGATTCACCCTCATCGAGTTGCTGGTCGTGGTGGCCGTGATCGCTGTGCTGGCCGGTCTTCTGTTCCCGGTGTTTACACGCGCTCGGGAAAAGGCGCGGCAAACGACCTGCCTGTCCAACATGAAGCAAATCGCGGTGGCCTGGTTGATGTACAGCGAGGACTACTCGGGCCGGGCGTGCATCTCGTACTATTGGGCTGCCAATCGATGGGTCCATGCGTGGGATTTTCACATCAAGGAGGTCTATTCCCAATCGGATCTGCGCGAGGCACATGACGGGGTTGTTACCGATGACCACGGCACGGTGCGGGCGATCTGGCGATTCGGCCTGTTGAGCGGCTACACCAGAACAGGTCAGATCAACAGCTGCCCATCATTCCACGGCGGTAAATGGGACCGCCCGTACAGCGGGTACGCCTACAACGCCAGCTATATTGGCGGGGATGTCACGGTGACGGGGCAGCCGTACTATGACGACTACACCGATCGCGAACACCGACCATGTTTTTTGTCTGAAATTCAAGACCCCGCTCATACGGCTTTGCTGGCAGATGCGGGTTTCGGAATACCCGTCAGCGCGCACAACTACCTGCGCGCCCCCAGCGATGTGTTCTTTCAGGCCGGCACGGTGCACTTCAGACACAACGACACCGCGACGGTAGCCTGGGCCGACGGACACGCTTCCATCGTGACCACCCGATACACCCGATACACCGACGTACCGTGGCTGCGCCGCGGTCAGGCGGTTTTCGAAACCGCACCCGGCACGGGCGGTCTGTCACGGGATGACTCAGCATATGACCTTGAGTGATAACGGTACATCAACGCCTGCGGGCAAGGAAACCATAAACAAAGGAGACATGACATGGCAACGCGCATGCCGCTGATCCGTGCCTTCACGGGAATGGGCGCAGCCATCGCCGCGCTCAACGCGTGGGCAGTCACTCCGACGCGAGCTTTGGACTGGTTCGCCTCTGAAGTGATCAGCTACAGCCGTCTCGGCAACGACCCCTATGACGATCCGTATGCGACCTTGGGTAAGCCATCCGTGTGGATGAACGCCTCCGGCGCCCCTGGGGACCGCATACCGTGTGCCGTCTCGATGATCTGTCCCGCCTGGGGGCTGGGGTGGCCCAATGGAGAGAAACTCATCACCACGTTGCGGCCAGGAAACACCTCCAATCCGCCGGGACAGATCACCGTGAAGTTCGCCACCCCCGTATACGATGACCCCAGTAACTGGTACGGTAAGGACTTCATCGTATATGGCAACTCCATGTTCTCGCTTTCGGGAGGCTATGTATACAGTCAGTCTAACATGGAGGATATGATCCTGTCTGCGGCTGGTGCGGCAGGCATGTGGGTGGAACCCGCGCCGGTCAGCGTCAGTCAGGACGGCGTCACTTGGTATGAGTTCACAAACGGCCCGTATGCCGACGACTACGCGCCGACGCATGCGCTTGCCTGGGACTGGGTGGAGAACACATGGCTGGCAAACAGCACCGGTGAGGGAGTCGAAATGGACTTCACGCGTCCGGTGAGTCCCAACATCCACCTCAATGCCTTCGCATCCATCAGTTGCGCACAGGCGATCGACCTCTACCGAGGGTCAGGAGGCGGAACGGCGTTCGATCTGGCCGATCTGCCGGATCTTCCTGTCGACCCGGTCACCGGACGTAAATGGATCCAGTATATCCGAGTCACCGGCGCAGGAGCGGAGGTCGACGCATTCGCGCGTGTCAGCCCGCGACTGGAACCGATCTCTATCGCTCAGGCAAAGCTGCTGCCTGACAATACGAACGTGGTGATACGCGACTGTGTCGTCTCGGCGGAGACTTATACCACCGGCCGACTTTGCCACGTCGCCGACAACGGTATGCATGATGGCATACGCGTGCATGGACGCGTGTTCGCCCGTAACCAGCGATACACCTTGTACGGCCGCATGGATACGGTTGACGGTCAGCGCGTACTGCTTTGCACCGGAGCGGAACTACAGGGGACAACAGAGCCCGTGCAGCCGGTACAACTGACAAACGCGCAGATCGGCCCGGAATGGAGCGGTTCACTAGTTCAAACGATTGGCGTGGTCATCGACAGCGATCCCGACCTAGGGGTGTTTACCATCGATGACCGCACAGGACAGACCGTGCGATGTCAATCGCCTCGACTGTCTCCGGCCAGCCTGTATGCCAATCCCACCAATCCGGACTGGGGAACGGCCCCGCGATCCGGTTTTCCACATCCGCAGCCCGGTGAATTCGTACGCTGCACGGGCATCGTGGAATTGGCCGACAGGCAGCCGGTGCTGAAACTGCGTGACAACGCGGACCTTTCCGCGTGCGCGGGTATATCCGGTCATCTGACCCTGGAAGGGCTTACAACTGCTGCGATGAATTCCACACCGATCACGGTGACACTTCAGCATGTCGACAGTGGTGCCCTGGAGACACGCACCATTCGGCTAGACGCCGACGGGCGGTTCGACATACCGGTGGAACCGGCGCGGTATCGAATAGGCTTCAGGGCCGCCGGGTGGCTTCAGGCTATCTACAGAGATGCCAGCGGCAGCGACGTAATTGACACACTTCAGCAGAATGCCAGTGACTTGCACCTCACGTTGATGAACGGAGACATCAACGGAGACAACGTGATCAATATGGGCGACTACATGCCCATGCGCTCGAGCTGGCTGAGCCGTCCCGGCGACCCACAATACCTGCCTCATGTCGACCTGAACCGCGATGGTCAGGTCAACATGGGCGACTACCTGCTACTTCGGAAGAACTGGCTGAAGCGCGGTGACTCATTTCAACCGATAACACCCTGACCAGCACTGGAGATGACACTTCATGAACAGGCACATCAAACGATGCGGCATTGCCGTATTGGCCCTGCTGAACATACACGCGGCCGCCCGGGCCGCAACCGATGATATCTGGTTCGGTACATCACAGGACAACCCGGCGCCGATCACGCAGCTGCTTACCACGCCAGGCGACGCCCTGAACGTCTATCTGTATGCAAGCTCCACAGATCGTCTGCTTGGCGCCAGCCTGGCGCTTACCTGGGGCAACGGATTTGAGGTTGAGGCATGGACCCCCAATCCCGGCTTCGTCTCACATATCGGCGGCCCCACCGCGATCGCACTGAACGGTCAGATGAAGCTGGCCGATGACGTCACCGACGGCTATGTCTACGAAACCGGCCCGATCGACAACCCGGCATGGAACGGATTGGTAGGCGTGCTGACCTTGAAGCACACACTCACGCTCGGGCAGATGGACATAATCTCCATCTGGACCGACGGCTCCAGTTGGTCGCGCGCTTCGGCGATCTACGACATGGACACATTCGGGGTGTGGGTGGGACGTGACTTGACGGTGCAGGCCGTACCCGAACCCACCGCCATGATCCCGCTGGCAACGGGACTGATGGGTCTGTGGAGTCTTCGCTGTAAACGACTCCGTGACAACTAACGGCTCCCAATCAATCGGGAAACCTAATCCCTCGCAACACACGAAAGGAGACAAGGAATGAAACGTAGCCCGGCAATACTCCGCTGTGCAGCGGCTATCCTGGCGCTCTGGTCGCTGTCCACTGCCGCCGCGTTGGCGTTCTCGCTGAACGACATCCAAATATGGGCCGGTTCCGGCGCCAATCAGGCAGCGTTTGTGATCGACTGGAGTTCGCCTGAGGTTTTCAACAACACGAACGTACCCGCTCCAATCACCAACAAGAGCCTGGCCTGGGGATATCGCTTTGATGGAACGGCCACCGGAGCGGATATGCTGAACGCCATCCAACAAGCCGACCCTCGGTTGAAAGTGATCACCGGTTTTGGCGGAGGATTTGTGTTCGGTTTCGCCTATGACCTGAACGACAACGGAGTCGTCGGTGTGGTGAACGGCGATGATCCCGACAACTCCTATTCGCTGGATCCGGGCGATCTGTACTGGGGCGGCCTGTTCGGTCCGGGTTGGGAACTCTGGCATGAGTTGAACGCTGCCGGAGGTTTCAGCAATATACCCGATCGCGGGCCAGACCCATATTGGACTCCTGATGATCCCAACAGCCCTTGGTCTGGGACGCACGGGCAATGGCAGCTGTCCCAGACCGGCATCGCCGGCCTCAACCTGAAAGACGGCTCCTGGATGGGCTTCAGCGTGGCGCGCGGCGGTCTGGAGTGGGGTAATGACTCAGCCCCTGGAACGATCGCCTACAATTTCCACAAGCAGGCGCCTGGTGTTCCGGTGGCTGCCGTTCCGGAACCGGCAACCCTGTGTGGACTGCTCGGCGGACTGGCGATGCTTCGCGCAAGAATATCCCGGCGCAAACGGTAAACCCTATTAGCACTCACGGAGCATCCTGACCCGCTCTCAGGGGGCGTCAACAGATCGACGCCCCCGTAGTCGTAAATGGCTGGCGTGTTTGACAGTAAAGGTGGCAAACGATGCATGCTTCAGAGAACACTAACCCTGGTAAACGTTTCTTCATGTCCTGGAGCGGCGGAAAGGATTCCTGTCTGTCGCTGTACCGTATGTTGACACAAGGACATACATGCGCCTCGCTCTTCACCATGGTTGATCCGGACCATGGCTTCTCCCGTTCGCACGGGCTGACAACCGCGATGCTGCTGGCGCAGACGTCAGCACTGGGGCTGCCGCTGACCACAGCGAGTGCGACTTGGGAAAGCTACGAGCCCCATTTCATCCAAGTGGCCCAATCCTTCGCCTCTCAGGGCATACAGGCGGCGGTATTCGGTGACATCGACCTTCAAGCGCACAAAGACTGGGAGGAGCGCATCTGTGCCGCTTGCGGGTTGACGCCATATCTGCCGTTATGGGGCGAACACCGTGAAACGCTCGTCCGTGAGTTCATCGATCTGGGGTTTCAGGCCCTCATCGTCACCGTGGACGAGCGGCAGATGCCGATCGACTATCTGGGGAAAACACTGGATCACGCACTGGTCGACCGTATGCTGAACCAGGGTATCGATCCATGCGGTGAATACGGCGAGTTTCATACATTCGTTTTCGATGGTCCCCTGTTCCGCCGAAGCGTGTATATCCACAGCCGGGAACCTAGGCAAATCGATCATCATCATGTGCTGATCATGCACCCCGGAGAACTTGTGCCGGCCGACAAGGGCCGCGAACACGCATGAACCGAAGTCTTCAGCCGATCCGCCGGAACGGCTGACCGGCTGTTCAGGGCTCGCTCACCGAGCCAGCACGCCCAGTTCCACCAGCCGCAGTCCGCGGCCCGCTGTGTTGCGTCCGCACGCGAACCGAACATGCCGCGCTTCGGTCTCGGTGAACCGGCAGCGTACACGGTTCTGATCCGGCAACGGGAGCATTTCGGCTGCGGCCCGCCAGACGATCCCGTCCGTTGACACGCTGACAGTGATCACAGCAGGGCGGCGGGAGGCCGGGATGAACTGCCCGTCACCGGCGAACAGGTCGACAAACGCTCCGTAGATCCGTCGAGACCGCGGCAGCTCGACTGTCAGCGTCTCCTCCTGCTCGTGATCGGCCAACGTGACTCCATCGACATACGACCCGTCGATGAGGTTCTTCCAGTCGTTCGGCCGGTCCGGCAGCACATCGTTGCGCTCCGCCAGTTGCGCCGAGGACCGGATTTGCGCGCCTTCACACCACAGCGCCGCATTGGCAGTCTTCTCTTCCACACGCTGGAACACATCCAGGAGACGCGCCCCCTCTGGACACTCCAGCAGGGTTCGATACAGATCGCCCCGCCGGCCGGAACGACGGTGGATGACGCCGTATTCATCCTGAAAGTCGGGATGCAGGCAGACCACACGATCCGGCATCCGCTGCAAGATCCGGATAGCCCGCCGAGGCAATGTACGCTCCAGCACATAGATCCGGTGGCCGCTCGGCACGCGCGTCAGCTCGTCGGTTAATACCAGTTCCAGCTCCTCGGGCATGATCGTGTCACACAGGTGCAGCAGCGCATCCACGTGGTTGCGGTCAGAGATGGTGTAATTCAGTGTCTCCTCGGGGAAATATACGTATATCTGGCCGGGGCGGTACCTGCCGTACCGGCGCCGATCGCGCTGAAGCGCATTTCCCAGCCTCTTCCATGCGTCGCCAAAGGCCCGGCGCCGGCTGCCGTCACCACGGATCAGCCCCCACTGGTCTTCACGTCCGCACCACGCCAGCGCCCCCGCGGAGGGGCCGCCTACATCTGCAACCAGACGGAACGCGCGCGGTTTGATCGCGGGGACCTCGGCAATCAACAGGCGGTTTCCGGCCACTGCGGCGAACTTCGACAGCGTGCGGTACTGGATGTAGTATTCCAGCGAATCACTGTACAGATCGCCGGACAGACAGTCGCCGGTAACCGCAGCGGTGCGCATGCTGGGACCGCAGCTGGGAACCGTACAGGACCGTATATCGGCCAGCGCGCCGATCTGGTTGAGCAGACATCCCCCTGCCCACACCGCACCGGGAGCGATGGCGTGTATGTCCTTCCGCAGTCGTGCCAGCACATCTCGCTGCATCAGGTCAATTGTTCGGCGCAGATCATAGGTGCGTCGGCTATGGATCGCAGCCGGGTCGACGCGGCCGTCTTCTGTCATGATATGGGGGACCTCGACGTCATCGAAACTGCTATACCGGCTGTTCCACGCCCTGTTTAACCGGTCGATCCGATGGCCATACAGTTCGGCCAGCTTGCGGCGAAACGCGTGAGGGAACCGGGAACTGCGCGGGTGTTTATAGGTGTTCCACCACCAGTTCTCATACCAGCCATACACCATACGGTCACCAAAACGCTGTGTCAGGTGCTCTACCACCAGCAGCGTGAACCAGGCGGTACGCTCGGCGTGCTCAGGCAGGTGTAGGGACATCCAGGTCTTGGTGGTCCAATCGCCTCGCACCTCGGGAGACGGACAGACATTGGGCGTAAACTGGTGACGGATCATCCACTCCATCAACGCATCCAGGCTGCGCCAGTCAGGCGGCCCCAATAGCGAGGGATCGAAGCTGCCGTCGGGCGGCCACTCCAGAAAACGTCGCTCGTCGATACCCACCTCGCTGGGATACAGCGGAAAGCGAATGGTATTGCACCCCAACGACTTCAGCCAGGCCGCATCGTCATCCGTCAGGGGCCAATGGCGCGCCAGCAGATCGGGCGGACCCACGTTGTACTGATTCACGCCGAACAACACCGGCGGGATAGGGGGTAGCGTCTGAGCCATGAAACCGTCTCCTGGTCACTTCGGGTCGCCAGCCGATCACCGCGCTCGGCCGGGCAGGGATTGGGACGTCTGTCACGAACATAGTATCGGTATACCGCTGAAAAGGATGGTCATCAGCGCCCATGAAACGGTTGATCCTGCCGATCGTGTTCTTTCTGTTGTTTGCACCCGCACACGCGGCGAATATCTACCCTGATCCGGGGTTCGAGGTCAGCGGTACGTCGACCATCGCACGCAGCGGCCAGCGCGCCGCCCATCTTAAGGTCGATGCGCCTCAGCACTGGGCCGCGCTGGGTGGCCCCCTCAATGTGGAACCCTTTGCACGCTACCGTGTAACCTGCTGGGCCCGGTGGAAGGTGACTCAGGGCGCAGCGTATGCTCCCTATGTCTACGCCTGGGACAGCTACGAATGGACATTCCAAAGCCTGGCTCCGCTGACCGGCGAACAGACCGAGTGGACGCGTCAGGAGGTAACGTTCATCTCTCCGGACCCGCAGATCCAGTTCCATCCGCTGGCCATGCTGGATGCGGGATTCAGCGAAGCCTGGGTCGATGATGTGGTTATCGAGCAGGTGGCCACTCCACAGCAGACCATGGCGGCCATCGAGGCCAACCCGCAGCGAACAGAAGATGACATCCGGCTGTTGGCGCGCTGGTACATCCGGCACAACCGATTGACCGATGCGGCACGGCTGCTGCCGTCTGCGCACGGCCTGCTGCGAGCCGATCTGGCCACCATTCTGGCCTTGGCGCACCACCGGCCGGCCGACCGCATGCGCTTCGCGATCGAAGCCGTGGCTGCCGGAGCGCCCACATATCACCAGGGGGTTGAACGGTTCATGCAGATGACACGAGGGCTCACTCCGGCTCAACAGATCGACGCGCTGCTGCAAGGATTCACCCGGAACCCGCAGGATGAACGCACCCGACGCGGGGTGGAGCTGGTGCTTCAAACCTGGACGCGCCGGCCATCCGAGCCGATGTCGATAGCTGACCAGCGGCTGCAGCTGCAGCGCAGCGATCGCCTGCTGGGTGCAGCAGTGATCCGTCACGCTGCCAGCGAAGCCGCTCGACAGCTGCTCCAAACGGCGCGCAGCCAACTACATGAGCAGCTCGAACAGTTGACACAGGAACAGGCCCGGTTAGGCGCCTGCTGTGTGATGATTGGAGGTACAGCCGTTTCCCCAGACAGCCATGTGATCGCTCTGCCGCAGTCGCCCTCTGACATCGAACGGTACGCTGCGCGCGAGCTGCAGGTCCACCTGGAACGGACCACCGGAAGGTCACTTGCCATCGTGCCCGAGTCGCAAGTCGGCCGACGTCAGGCGCTGTATGTGGGACGCTGTACCTCCGCGCCGGGTGGATCTGGGCGATATGCCGACGAAGAGCTTCGCGTGCGGACGATCGGACAATCGCTGACGCTTCAGGGTGGCGGTCGCGGTGTGCTGTATGCCGTGTATGACTTTCTGGAACGCCAGCTGGGCTGCCGATGGTTCACGCCCGACTGCAGTACCTGGCCGACAAACGGAACCATTCACGTAGGGCGGATCGATCACCGCTATCGGCCCGCGCTGGAATACCGCGGGGGCGACTATCCAGTGGCTCATGACGGCGCCTTTGCCGCTCGGCTGCGTCTGAATGGCGCCAACCACAATATCGCACCGCACCAGGGCGGCAAAGTGGGCGTTCATGCGCTGGCCCATACATTCCTTTCGCTCTGCCCGCCGGAACGGTACTTCGCCACACACCCCGAGTACTTCTCGCTGGTCAACGGACAGCGACAGTCCGGTTACGCCCAGCTGTGCCTGACCAACCCGGACGTGCTGAAGATCGTAGTGGAGGGCGTACGCCGATGGATCGCTGAACACCCGGAGATGCGGGTATTCTCCGTGTCACAGAACGACACGTTCAACTACTGCGAATGCCCGAACTGCACCGCCGTGGCGGCCGAAGAGGGCAGCCAGGCTGGCCCGATGGTGCGCTTTGTCAACGCCGTAGCGGACGCCATCGCCAAAGACCATCCGGAGATCGCCATCGAGACGCTGGCCTACCAGTATACACGCAAACCGCCGGTTACCAAACCGCGTCCCAATGTGATCATCTGTCTGTGCAGCATCGAGTGCTGCTTCGCGCATCCGCTGGCAACCTGTCCAGCGAACGAAAGCTTCACCGCCGATATCAAGGGCTGGAACCAACTGACCAACCGGTTGTGGATCTGGGACTACGTGATCAACTACGCCCACTCTATCTGTCCATTCCCCAATCTGTACTCCATCAAGCCCAACATCCGGTTCTTTATCGGCAACGGGGTCAAAGGGATCTATGAAGAGTCGTGCTACTACACCCGCGGGTCGGAACTGCAGGAGCTGCGGAACTATATCCTGGCCAAAACGCTATGGGACCCTTCCTGTGAGACAGAGACCTTGATCCGTGAATTCTGCAGCGCCTATTACGGCCCCGCTGCGCCGTTCATACAACGGTATATTCAGTTGATCCATGACGATGCCCGCAATCACCCCGAACGTCATGTGATGATCTACACCCATCCCAAAGACTACATCACACCGGATCTGCTGGCCCGTGCGGACAGCCTGTTCGACGCGGCAGAGCGTGCGGTGCAATCGGATCCGATACGTCTGCATCGCGTACAGGTCGCTCGGCTCCCGGTGTTGTATGCGCAGATCGTACTGGCGCAATCCGGATCCTGGACCGAAACCGGCAACTCACTCATCCGCGCACAGGGTGTCGACACTGGACAGCTGCTGGACCGTTTTGAGCGGATTGCCCGAAAAGAGGGCGTAACGATGGTGCGCGAGGGAGGTCCTGACGCCGCGCTGGACGCCTGGCTGCAGTCGATCCCGCGCCAACCGGCCGAAGCACCCTTGGTGACACTGCGCAGCGAGACACAACAGGCCGATGTGCTGCCTGCACTGGGCGGCCGCATCTGGCGACTGCAGGACCGCCACACAGGCAGGCACTGGCTGCTGACCGCACGCACCGCTGAAGGCTGGGACCCCCTGAGCCATGGTTATGAGGAGTACAGCGAAACCGGCTACCGGTCGCCTGGCTGGCGCGAAGCCTACCGGATCATTCATCAGACTGAGCGCGAGGTTGTGCTGGAGGCCGACCTGAGCAACTCCCTGCGCATAACGCGCCGAATCGCACTGGACGACGACGCGCTGCACATCGAGTCCACACTCACCAACACCGGAGCGGAACCGCGCAGCGCCTGTCTGCGAACACACCCGGCCTTTCGGGTCTCGCCCTTCACGGGGGTACAGGTGGAAGCACTTCAGGCGGATGGCTCGCGCCGTACCATTCCGCTGACAGCCAGCGCCGCCGGTGAACAGGAGTTGTGGCTGCAGGGCGACCAGGCGCCCGCGGGCGAATGGGCGCTGGTGTCTGCTGACGGATCACGCCTGACCATCTCCTTCCCCGCGGACGCTGTGGCCAAAGGGCTGCTGAACTGGTCCCCCGCATCGGAACGAGCGAACCTGGAACTGTTCACGCCGGAACGCTCCCTGGGTCCCGGAGAGCAGCTCCGGTTGACCCAGACATGGGAAACTGCAGCCGTAATCTCGAGAGGGCAGGTCACGGCCCCAGAAGGCGCCAGATCTGCCCCTTTACCGGTTACCCTGAAAAGCAGCCTACCAGCCGGAACGTCTGTTGGCGTGGGCGGTCAACAGGTCCAAGTGGCCTGCCGGCAGCACAATCACCGGATGGTCATCTGAATCAGCCGTCTGCCGAAGCAGGCGGCGGCCGTTCCAGCGCCAGACGGTCGGATTGCGCTCATCACGGTACAGAAAACCGTTCACCAAAACACCTTTGTAAGCCGCTGCATATCCCTGCGTCAGCAGCCGGTACAAACAGGGCATCGACGCTCCGGTGCTGTCGCGCCAGCTGTCCGAGTCTTCCAGCGCGGCGCCTTCCGCCCAGCCGTTCCAGTCGCTCAGCAGCACATGGCGCGATCCGCGGCGGATGGCCTTCATCCATAATCGGCGGTACAGGTCGCCCCCTTCGCGAGGAAAACCGGGCGGCGACAGATCCCACCCCGGAAAGAACGAACTGCAGACAGGATGCGCCGGCAAATTCGGATCGCTGCCGTACCCCCAACCGCCATCACGCACCTGTCTAGCGGACCACAGAAAGTGATGCGTCCGGCGGATCGTCCAGCGGGGATCGCTCCATTCAGGCCAGACGTCCTGCTCGACATACCAGTGCAGCACCGGCCGTCCCTGCACGCGGAGATAGGCGGGACGGCGCGCAAACGTGCGCCACAGGTAGTCCACTGCTTCCAACCACGCGTCCCGTTTATTGTGCTGGTTCAGCTCCCCGCCGGCGGCGATGGCGATGGGAATGCGGCGCGCGGGCGGTTTGGCCTCCATGAAGTCGAACCAGGTACGGATCAACGCGTCGATCCGGCGATCATCCACATACACACAGTTCGTGTCGTCCATGACCAGAAAGTCGATTCCACACTGTCGCATCTGACGGTACTGGCGCTCCATCACCGCAGGATCTTCAGATGACTCGGGGCCGTTCATCGGCAATGCTCCGCCTCTGCGGCGGACGGCATCCCAGTGCACATTGCCGAATCCGGCTGAGTAGAACAGTGTGATGTACCAGACGCCCACGTGCCGGCTGAATGGGCGACCGATAGACGGCCATCCATCGGACCATTCATTCATTTTGGGCGCTCTTTTTTCCCAGTGGCGTGGAAGAGCTCTCGGATGAGGTCCTCCTCACCGCCTGCCTCCCGAAACGGGATGTAGTACCGCACGGGAGGTGCCGGCGTTCCATCGGGCAGGGTGAACAGTGACACTGCCCGGTTCAGAACGCGGTATCCCGGCATCGCCAAAAAAACGCGCCGATGGCCTTGGGCGTTCGTCCAGGTGCGGCACTCGGAGTAGTATCGCCGCCGGGACTCACGCCGCTCCTGCGGGGGTTTAGCCGCAAACGCCGTGATCTCATCATCATTGTGTTCGTTCACGCCGGGACCACCGCCATAGTTATCGATCTCCAACAAAATGGGCAGATCATGCGGCAGAGTCAGTAGATGAGCGATCTCCTCGCCTCCCTGTCGCGTGGCCGTTCGCTTGATATCAGGCCCCATCCGCAGGCGATAGGGTGAATAGGGTGCACAGCTCAGCCGCGTGGGCCAGGTAAGATGAGTAAACAGCGGTCGGCCGCGCGACAGGGGTGCTTTGGGGTAGTCCGCTCCGTCGAACACGTGAGAGGTCAGCGTAACGGCGCGACGCCACGCACGTGCCGCCACCCACTGGCGAGCGAACCGGCAGAGCGCCGCCAACGCGGCATTGTTTGTGTCCCGCGCACCCGTCAGCACCGTTTGGCCGAACATGATCCCTTCGAATCCGGCGTCCAGGTGCTCGGCAATCAGCATCGCGTAGTACAGCTGCGTCTCCAGCATGGTGATGTCGGGCACGCTCTGCTCGCTGGCCGGATTGGATGACCACAAGCCGACCAGATGCTTCGGCCAGTCGGATGCCTCCCGATCGAACATGGCCTCGTAACTGAAACACTCCGGACCGTTGGGGCCGAACCGCCGACGTGAATGGATGCCCAGGGATTTCAACAACTCCAGCATCCAGGTAGGGATCGGTGTATTGTCTATCTGATTGCGTCCGATCGCCTCCATCAGGCCGCACTCGAACAGTACGTCCGCACCCCATTCGGAGGCGTGCACCGCGTCGATGTGTTCGCCCATGCGCCGCCAGTCATCGGGGCCATACACCCGCACCCATCCCAGATCGGCCCAATGCAGAAAGAGCGCGCCGGTATCCCGCAGGAACTGCCTGCCGCGCTCGCTGTACACCTCCGGCTCGCGCGAGTTGGTGCTCATATGCACGACCGCGCGATCTATGTAGCGTTCCAGAAGCGGTTTGGTCAGTTGACGCTGACCATCGAAGGCATATGCCGTACGCCGCCTGCCTGGATGTAGTGCCTGCCGCGTTATCGGCTTACGTCCCGGACTGTGCAGCACCGCTTGGGCGATGGCCTGTATCTCCGTACCGTTGGACTGCAGGCTCATGGGGACGTCTCTTCTGCTGTCTCGTGTAGGAACGACTCGACATCATCCCATGTGGTATCCCAGGCGCACATCAGCCGATGCACGCCCGGTATCAGTTCATAAAAGTGCCATCCACGGGCATGCAGCCGTTCAGGCAGACCGTGAGGAAACCGCACAAATACCCCATTGGCTTCACAGGGATAAGCCAGTTCGACTCCGTGCAGACGGGACAGGCCATCGGCCAGTTGACGCGCCATTGCATTGGCATGCATCGCATTACGCAGCCACGCGCCGTTGGTAAACAGTCCGATCATGGGAGCAGACAGAAACCGCTGCTTGCTGGCCAGATGGCCCGCCTGCTTGGCGCGCCACGCAAACTCCGCCGCCAGGTTCTTGTCAAACCACACCACAATCTCGCCGGCATGCAGTCCGTTCTTCGTGCAGCCCAGGCAGAGCACATCCACCCCGGCCCGCCACGAGATATCCGCCGGACGACAACCCAGTGCCGCAACGGCATTCGCGAACCGCGCCCCATCCATATGGATGTGCAAGCCGTGCCTATGGGCCGCCGTATGCAGCGCCTTCAGTTCATCGGGCGTGTAGACGGTGCCGAACTCGGTTGTCTGCGTCACACTGAGCGCGCGCGGTTTGGGCGCATGCACATCGTCACGGGTGGTTGCCGCCTCAGCCACGGCTTTGGCATCCAGCTTGCCATGGGCGCTCTCGGCATGGATCAACTGTCCCCCACCCATGAAAAACTGCGGCGCAGCACACTCATCCGATTGGATATGCGCATGCGATGTGCAGATCACCGCGTGATACGGACGGCACAGATGCGCCAATACCAGCGCATTGGCCGCGGTACCGTTGAAAACCACATGAATCTCGCAGTCGGCTTCAAACTGCTCCTGTATCAACTCGGTAAGCCGGGCTGTCCACTGGTCCTCTCCATACGATGGGGCATGGCCGTTATTCGCCTCAGCCAGCATGGCCCACGCCTCCGGACAGATACCGGCGGCATTATCACTGGCAAATCCACGGGGCCGGGCCTGATGTGACCGATCCAGATGACGACTCATGACTCCCTCCTGGAATAGTGTTTGTTGATGTCTCGTTGATCATCATATGTTTCCACAACAGGGCAACCGATTCATGCCGTTCTACCCTCTTCACTCCCTGGCGCTCGTCGGGACATGCTCCAGATCTACAGGTTGTTGTTCCCATCGCGTGCGCCATTAACCCCGCGGGTACACTCGGTACCCCGTCAATCTTGACAACCGCTGGGGTATGTGTTAGCATCAAGAGGATGAGGCTAATGTCTCATCGACCACATTTGAAACCACTCTCGTCGCGATTCGTCTTTGAATGGTGGCGACCCGCGCCTCTCTACACGGTTCACACCACAGCCTGCATCCCATCCAATGGGCATACTGCCCATGCATTCAGGAGGGGTACCACTGCATCCGACGCCGTCCCTCTCATGTATATGCCTGTTGTTGTGCATGGATCTCATTGATCTGCCGTTTCACAAAGGCATCGTCACCCCAATACCGATCTGTTAGGCGGGTGTATGGAACCCCGTGCTATTTGGGTGTGCATCACAATCTACCGCGGCCATTTCGGCTACCGACAGTCCATCGCGTCCATAACACAGCGTAAATTGAGGGAAAAGCGCCTTTCAGCATCCCGTCATCTACGTAGAAGACGCACGTCCGAACAATAAGCAAAAGAGCCTGTTGGAGCTTGCGAAAAGCCAGTGCAGCAACGGCGTGATCTGCGCGGGGGGGGGGGCGAGCGTTAATCAAGTCTTGGGGTACCGGTGTATCAACAACCATTTAGAGTACATCCTCGTCGCGGAGCCAGCAGCGGCTGCCTGACGCTCTATGACTAATCATCGCCATCGCACGCACTCACTGCGGAAAGGAGCATTGATGCAAACTTGGTGGATCAAGTTAGGAGACATTTTTCATTGGATTCCCGAACTGAGAGAGGCTCTAGAAGAGATTGATATGGAACTACTAAAAGTAGAGGACTATAGCGATACTGACTACGAACTCCACAATAGATTCTAATGTGATGTCATCGGGAGTGGTTTTATATTCCATTTTCGAGACGCACGCGACATTTACATCGTGACTGATGACAACATGATGCTGATGGCACGCGACCTTCCGGAGATGCTGTTTGTACATCGTATCTACTTTGTAAATGACGACGGGAGACGGGGGGAACCGGATGGCTACGGAGTCGACACGGAGACCGAACTTCACTTTCCCGAATTATTCATGAACAGCCCCAAAGGTACCACATTACGCCGTGGAAGAGGT
>CAZHSN010000038.1:0-25391 GCA_964535125.1 uncultured bacterium | reverse complement strand
CCACTCCTCCAACTAGAGAACAGACCAGGCAGCTGCACATCGCCTGCGCCACGGCCCAACGCCTGCTACCAGGCGGAGCCTGGTGAGACCCGTCCGCCACATGAGGTGTCCACACGGGCGCTCAGCTGGCGCAACACACGCATCTTGATAGAACCGGCGATGGCTTCGATCTGCTGGTACCGGATCTCCGCCTCTTCCAGAGCGCCATGCCCGCTGGAACCCGCCAGTATGTCATGGAACTGGTTGAACAATAGATGGCGCCAGGCTTCCTCCAACTGGGCGCGGGGATACTCGAGACCCAGATGAGTGTTCCCCAGCCAGGCGAGCCATTCGGCTTCGGGCAGCAGGGTTTCCGCACGCCGGTTAACCCGCTTGATCCGGCTCTGGGACGAATAGCACCCTTCAAACACCGTGTTCCAGTCCCCGCGATGCACGGGCAGAGCGGCGCCTTCCTGCTCCATAATCGTAAAATAGGCCGCAGGTGACGAGTGTACCAGCTGGGGGTAGATCGGCCAGCTGTTCAAAGTCTCGATCATCTCCAGATGGCGCATGGTGATACCACCCCCATGGTCGCCAACCCCATAAATCCACAGCATGTCGTGCAGCCCGTTTTCGCCCACATAGTCTGTAAAGTGGATCGTGAGTGTCTCCGCTTCCACTTCAGCGTTGTACCATCCCTTATCGCGAAACACCAGAATGCGCTGTCCGTCGGGTCCTTCCCACCAGCAAATCCATGGGCCATGTTCCGGTCGGCAGCGGTAGTACCAGCGTATACCGCCCTGCCTGAGTATCGAAGGCATCGTCCAGGGGTGACCAAACGTGTCAGGCATCCAGTCAATGGCGACGGTCTCAACCGGCAACCCCATGTGATCCCGTAGCCATCTTTTGGAGTACAGCATGTGCCGTCCCAGGCTTTCACCGGACGCCATGTTTTTGTCACCCTCCACCCAGGAGCCCGCCGTTACATGCCAGCGTCCTTCACGGATCCGCTGGCGAAGGCGCTCCCACAACTCAGGGCAGTACCGCTCCATCATCTCGTAGATGCTGATCTGACTCTGGGCAAAAGTCACACCGGGATAGCGTTCCATGAGACGGTCGACAGTGGTAAACGTGTCATGCGATGTCGCCACGGTCTCGTACAGCGGCCAGGTCCAGTTCATGTCAATATGGGCGTGACCACAGCAATGAATGGTGTACTGTTTGGCAACAGCCCCCACCGGCGCCAACATGGCCTCTGCCCGCGCGACCAGTTCCGGCAGTCCCGCCGGAGACGTCGTCGGCAGTTCCACAATGATACGCTCAAGACACTCCAACGCCAGTATCCGCCATGCCTCGGTCTGCTCCGGCAGGACGGCGGAGAACCGCCAGACGAACCGCATCTGCCCTGCCAACCGGCGCATCCACGGTGTGTCGCCGTGTCCGCACGACGCCAGTCGGTTCAACACGTGATCGAACTCTGCCTCGCGGAAGTTACTCATCTCAGTCACTCCTGTGGGGGCGGCGCGCGGACGCGCCATATTCGTTCATATTCAACCACAATGCGCCATCAACATCCAAACAAACGGCCGGAAGCCTATCATCAAGGTCTTCCGGCCGTCGTATCGGTGCGCTGCAGTGGGCGTGTAAGCGGGGTTCTGTCTCCCTTGCGGGAGGACGGCCATCCATCTGGGACGCCGGTTACCCGACGCCTCTAGCGACCACACCCGGGGGCTTGGCGGGCCACCTCAACGCCCCCCTACCGGGTCTTGCTCCCAATGGGGTTTACCGAGCCATGCAACGTTACCGCGCATGCGGTGCGCTCTTACCGCACCGTTTCACCCTTACCGGCCTGAGCCGGCGGTCTGTTCTCTGTGGCACTTTCCGTAGGGTTACCCCTCCCGGACGTTATCCGGCATTGTGCCCTGTGGAGCCCCGACTTTCCTCTCCGACTGGCGAAGCGACCGTCCGACCCACTGACAGCGCGACTCCATTATACGAACTGCATCACCAGCATGACAATGCTCAACACCACCAGCGTGACCACCACCAGCATGGCCATCACGTTATACAGTCGAGAGTTGACGTGTTCACCCATCAACGTCCGGTCGTTCACTAACCGGTAGATCATGATCAGAATAATAGGAAGCAGCACTGCGCCCACTACGTTGGGCAAGATGATCAGCCACAGCAGGTTCATCCCGGGTGACAACGCAATCGCGCCGCCCAGCACAACCTGTGTCAGCCACAAGCCGATGAACAGCGGACTCTCCGCCACGCGCCGTCCCAGGCTTGACTCGGTACCGAGAGACTCGGTAACGGCATACGACGTGGATAGCGGTACGATGATAGCCCCATACAACCCGGCGCACAGCAGCCCGAACGCGAACAGGAAGCGGGCCAGATGACCGGCAGCGGGTTCCAGCGCCACCGCAGCCTGTGCGGCGTCCTCAATGCGGATGTTGGCAGCGAACAGCGTTGCGGCGCAGGCAATCAGGACGAAGAACGCGATGAAGACCGTGTAGAAGGAGCCGACCCCCACATCGGCCCGAGCCAGACCGAGTTCCCGCATGCGGATACCCTTATCGCGCATTGCGGACTGGATATAGAAAAGCCCCCATGGTGTGATGGTGGTGCCAATGATCTGCACGATCATGATGACACTTTCAGAGTCAAAGCCGCCTGCGGGGGGCTGTATCTGCGCCAGCGAGCGGCTAACCTCGGACCAATCCGGCTTGGCAAGAAACGCCGATGGGATGTAGGCCAGCAACACCGCCGCACCGGCGATCAGGATGCGTTCAAACCGTCTGTAATCGCCCCGGGCGATGAGCCACCAGCAGGCTAACACGGAGACAGGCACCACGATCCAGCGGGCCATCGCACCGGCCAGAACGTTCGTCGCGCTGACGATACCGGCGAACTCTGAGACGGTGGTCGCCAGATTAGCGACCAGCAAGGTCCCCATGGCCAACAACGTGATCCGCACGCCAAACCGTTCGCGGATCAGATCCGCCAGTCCTTTACCCGTGACCGCGGCCATGCGGGCGCACATATCCTGACACAGGAACAGCGCCACAAATACCGGGATCAGTATCCAAAGGAGCGTGTAGCCGTAGTGTGCGCCGGCCAGGGAATAACCGGCGATGCCGCTGGGATCGTTATCCGCGGTTCCGGCGATCAACCCGGGTCCGAGGATCGACCACAGGACTAGGAACTTCGTCCGGCGTGTCGACCGCATCGGGTCCGCAAGGTGGAGTTATCAGATCAGGGATGTGGAGACCACTGCGGAGCATAACAATCACCTCGGCCGTTGATCAGTCGGCGCGGTGCGCTGCCATCCGCGTGGCATACCCATATCTCGCGCTCGCCACTAGTATCATACACCACATACGCCATCTGTGCGCCATCGGGTGACCACGACGGGGAATCCGCACGCCCGCTAACCACCAACTTTGGCTCAGCGTCACCCGGCGCCATGACGGCGATGCCTTTCGGGGTCCAACTGCGATCCTGCAGCGTACCCATCTCGATGGCCAGCGTAGCGCTGTTGGGAACACACGCGATACGCCCCGGCATCAAAGGGCCTTTTCCTTCCCACAACGGTGTCACGGCGCCGGTCACCAGGTTCATTTCCGCAATCAACGCGCCCCCCTCGCCAGCAACACTGACATACAGGCGCGTACCGTCGGTGCCGGGGGTCGTGTGTATGCGATCCGCAGCCAGCAATGTGGTCGGCCGCGAACCGACGATCTGAGCCTGCAGACTCGCCGCGTCACCTACCGGGACCGAACCATCCGACTGTTTGGGATCATACCGGACCAACTGGTCGGTGTTTTCGACCCGCTGAACCGCATAAACCACACGGGTCTCCATGTCCAGAAACGGATCCGAAAACAACACACCGCGGCCTCCGGAAGCGCTGTTCCACTGGGTAACCAGATGCGCCGGGGGAAGGATTTTCTGCGCATCGTTCTCGCCGACACGCGCCAGGACGACATGCCCCTGCCGGAGCAGCAATACCGCCTTGTCGCCGGGCAAGAATAAGGGTGATGTCTTGGCGCCCTGTCCGATCGTCAATTGCTGGCGACTGGTCAGATCCGGTGTCGCGATGAACAACTGCCCGTTCACACTGGCCCGGCCATCAGACATCGGAACGGTCTCTTCGACATCCTCGATCCAGGCAATCAACCTGCCAGTGCTGGACCATACCGGATAACTCTGCGCCATCGAACTGGGACTCCAAACCCTGTCAGAGCCATCCTTCATGTGGAATACGCGCACTTCGGTCTTTTCGCCGTCGCGCCGTGTGTACAGCAACCAGCCACTGGTGTCGATGTTCGACTCCCGAATAGCGTGGGGATTCCATAGACGTGTCCATCCGACTGCCGCCAGTATGAGCACTACGGCTATCAGTACCCCCAGCAGCGTGCGGCGCATCAGACGGCGTCGGTGTGTCATCAAATCCCCCTTGTGATCAGTGTATCACCCGAGTTTCATAATACCGAAAGCGACGGATACCTCAGAAACGCCAGTCATCGCTGGCCAGCCGCTGAACGCCCCAACCGATGCACAGCGCGCCCACCAGGGGACCGATGGCCAACAGGAACAGACCCTCCAGCGCGACCACAGCATGGCCCACACCCCGGTACCAGCCAATGGCGATGAGGAAGCCCAATCCAACCGCCAGTATGGTCAACACCGAGTAAACCATAAACCCGGCCAGCAGCGCCGACGGGCTGACACGCTGTCCGGTATTCTCCACCACGTACCGGGGAAACACCGCGGAAAGTCCGACGCCACAGGCACAGAGCGATATGCACGCCCAGACGATCACAGCCAATCCCCCAAGCCACTCATACACGGACCACCGGAACAACAGCGAAAACGTGGACCACGGGATGCAGCATGTGACCGTCGTGTAGATGGAGGCCGTAAGTGCCTTGCTCCATAGCACGCGCCGCAGGTCCAACGGCGACGTCCGGATCAACCAGAATGCACGTCCTTCAAAACCGATGGAACTGAGCGAGATGATGCTGTTCTGGATATACAGCACCGCCACCATGATCGCCGAGGAGAAGAAGAATATCTGGTCGGTGTTCTGCGGGTCGATGCGTTGACGCATTACCAAAGGTACGACGATCAGATACAGCGGCATCAGCAACTGGCCGATCAACACATCGTCACGCCACATCGCGGTCAGATCCTTGCGCGCCAATCCCCAGAACGGGCTCAGGGCGCGTCCCCTTCCAGTCCCCACCGCAACCGCCGCGATCCGATCCGCACCAGCAAAGAAGCCCGTCTTTCGGAATGCCCGGACAACGAATACCGAGACCAGCAGCCAACACACCGCCAGCATCGCCCAAGACATCGCCACACCGGACCATGCCAACTGCGTATTCCCGGACGCAAGCGCGACCACCGACTCGGCCGACCATCCGGATGGCAGCCAGTATGTGTATGACGCCGGCTGCGGGACACGCCATACAGCCGACTCGAATCCGGAGCCCGGCCTGTAGCTCAGTTGTAAGCCGGTAAACCGCGAAGCAACCTCCCACATGACCAAACCACCCAGCACCAAACTGCCCATCAGGCTGATCTTTCGAACCGAGCCTGATCCAAACCGCAGCCAGATCAACACCACCAGAGCGGCCACCAGCAACCCGGGGATCACCAGGAAGGGCAATATGGAAAGCACCATCACCAGCCACTCGGCCAGACTGAGCCGGTAGTAGACGGCCACAGCGCACACACCGGCCAGTATAATGGGCGCCAGCTGTGCCACATTACCCAGGGAAGACTGCAGGAGCTTCGCCCGTATGACATCGCTGCTGCGCAGCGGCAGTGTCATCAGCAACTCGTAGTCGCGTGACATCAGAAAGCTGCCGACAGCGTGCGGCAATGCACTGGTCAGCATGAACAGGAAGTACAGGTAGTACAACTGATGGACAACACGCGCTTCGTCTCCCGGTTCCACCGACCGCATAACACCGATCAGCCCCAGCACAGCCGCCCAAAGCCCCATTCCCAACACCCAAAACACCAATACAGCGCCCCATACGCGGTCAGGCGCCATCGTGCGTATTCCGTTCTGGATGGAGAGCCATTGCACGCGAAACAACAGGATCAACGCCAGCATGTGTCACCTCCGCTGCGGCGCATCAGTACACGGGCGGGAGCGCCATCTCCCCGGTAGATCCGAAGCGGTGCGCAGACCACCCACCACGCTCCGGCATACAGGTCATCCATCACCACGCCTTCCACCAGGGCCACTCCGCCGCCCAGAAGCAGCCGGTGCACCTGCCAATCGGTATGAGGTCCTTCCACACTCAACGCATCGAAACACACACACCCGATGCGCTGCTCAAGCAGCCAGTGAGCCGCATCCAAGCCCAGCCAGGCGTGTTGTGTACCGGTGTAGAGACTGCGCATTGAGGTGTTCGCTGTGCGGATGATAACCCGACGCACTCCGGCTGGGACGTCTTCCAGTACCGCTGTTGTCACCTCACCGGGGCAGGGTGACTCCACCAGCCAGGCGTCACCCATCAGCCTTTCCAGTGGCCAATCATCCACACCCATCCCATCGGCGATGAAGTGCCGCTGACCATCTATGTGTGTCCCGCAATGCGCGGAACAAGAGATGCTGCTGAGTTCACAGCCATGTGCTTCAACCGTGTGACTGATCGTACGTGCGAACGGTTGATCGCCGGGGTATGCAGCCATACCGGGGAACATCGGCAGCGTGCAATCGATCCATTCGTGGTTCCGGGCATGCGTATCCATATTCATGGCCTAGTGTACCGCAGTCCGACCGGTTCCGGGACTCCCGTAGACGTAATCGCAACCAGATCGTTCCGCCAACGGCTATACTATATGCGCAGGTCTGCCGGAGAACGCGGGAACGGCGTGGCGCGGTGGGCTATAGCACGGATCAGGAGACAGCGATATATGATCACCCTAACCCCGAATGCAGTCCAAAAGATCCTGGAGATTCGGGAGCAGCATGGTTCCCCGGATTCGATGGTTCGTGTCTGGGTCGCCGGTATCGGCTGCAGCGGGATGCAATACGGCATGGGATTCGCCGACAGTCGGGAAGAGAATGACACGGCATTTGAGTCAGATGGACTCACCGTGCTGATAGATCCCGACAGCCTCACCCGAATGACGGGCAGCACGATCGACGTGGACGATGTTGACGGGCAACCCAAGTTCCGCATCGAAAATCCCAACGATGCGGGCTGCAGTTCCTGCGGCGGCGGATGCGGAAGCAGCCAAGGCTGCGGCTGAGTCAGGCCACCGCTCCGCACTCTAAGTACAACGTCTTCCGCTGGGCGTCCAGAACAGCCGGTACGCCCAGCGGCACCGCATACGGCGAAGGGACATGCCCGATGGCCGCCCCGATTAATGCGGGCTTCGCAATCGGGTATAATGAGTCCCTCCATGCCGCGTCCATAGCCCAATCGGGAACGTCTTCACGCACGCGGGCGCGCCAGTCGGTCACCTCGCCCGCCACTATCCCTGCGGCATCCGATAGCACGCCGCTGCGGCGCAATTGAAGCAGCATGCGGTCCAGTACATACGGCGGTTCATGTACATCCTCCAGTATGATCAGTTTGTCGGTCCCGCACAGCGCATCCGGCGTGCCGCAGGCGGCGCACAACAGCGAGACACAACCTCCAGCCAGCATACCCCGGGCCGTACCGCTTCGAACAGCGGATACGCCGGCGCCCAGCGGCATCTCTCCTCCGTGCGTTTGCGTGATACAGCGCAGAAACCAATTCCAACTCGCTTCGCTCAACCCGTCCGAAATCGTCCCGAGCATGGGACCATACAGCGAACAGAGACCGGCGCGCGCCGCGCACGCCAGATGCAGCGATGTGATGTCGCTGTAACCCGCCAATAGCTTGGGATCGGTATATAACCGGCTCCAGTCAATCTGGTCGATGAGGCGCGCAGATCCGCTGCCGCCGCGCACGCACAAGATCATCCGTACATCGGGGTCGTAGATCATGCGGTTCAGGTCTTCGGCACGCTGCCAGTCTTCTCCGGCCAGATACCGGTGCTGGCGCTGGATGTGCTGTCCCAAACGTATGTGGAATCCCGCCGACTCAAGAAGCCGAATCCCCGGCTCCATACCTGACAGGTCCCGATGACCCGCTGGCGCAACCACACCGACGGTGTCACCTGGACGTAATGCGGGAGGACGTACAAGACAGGGACGCATGTGGTTACCTCATGTGATGCACAACGGGCCGGTGCAGATGCACCGGCCCGTACTGGAACGAATGGCAGGGTGATTAGCTCTTCATCACCGCTTCCATGCTGCTTCGCTTGCTCCACCAGACAGCGAAGATCAACGCCGCCAGCGCCACGAGCGTCACTGCAACGCGAGCCGCCATCGGAATGTCCTGGATCACCACCGGGGCGATCAGGATACCCACCAGGTTCATGACCTTGATCAGCGGGTTCAATGCCGGACCGGCGGTGTCCTTGAACGGGTCACCGACCGTGTCGCAGACGACAGCCGCTTTATGTTCGTCAGTCCCCTTGCCGCCGAAGAGACCATCTTCGATCTTCTTCTTGGCGTTGTCCCAGGCGCCTCCCGAGTTGCTGAGCAACACGGCCATCAACTGACCCGACAGGATCGCACCGGCCAGATAGCCGCCCAAAGCCTGAGCGCCCGCATACGGATCGCCGAAGCCCATGCCAAAGCCAACCAATACAGGCAAGGCGATGGCCAGTACGCCCGGCCCCAGAAGTTCCTTCTGCGCTGCGGCGGTCACGATGGACACACACGACGCGTAGTCAGGCTTCTCTGTGCCCTTCATGATGCCCGGGCGCTCACGGAACTGTCTGCGGACTTCCATGATCAGTTCGCCCGCGGAGCGGCCTACGGCCATGATCGCAAACGCCGAGAACAGGAACGGAGCAGCGCCGCCGATCAGCAGACCAATGAACAGCTCCGGCTTATCCAACGGCAGACCGCCGTTTTCGGCCAGCCGGGCGTCTTCCACAAACGAGTGGAATAACGCGACGGCAGCCACCACAGCGGTGGCGATGGCGAATCCCTTGGTCAGCGCCTTGGTGGTGTTACCCACGGCATCCAATCGGGCTACGATGCGCTCGCCGGACAGCTTGCCCTTCTGCGCTTTCGCATCCTTGTGCGCTCCGGACATCTCGAAGATGCCCTGCGCGTTGTCGCTGATGGGCCCAAAGGTGTCCATCGCGAGGATGAAGCCCGTGGTAGCCAACAACCCAAGACCGGTCAGGGCGATGCCGTAGAACGACATCAACGTGCTGTCACTGAACATAGCCGGCGGGAAGATCCACAACGGCAGCATCAGCGCGATGACGATGGAGAATACGGACCAAACAGAGCTTTCCAGACCGACGGCGAAACCCTGGATGATCATAGTGGCCGGCCCCGTACGGGAGGCATGAGCGATCTCGGTTACCGGCTTCTTCTCTGTGGCGGTAAAATACTCGGTCAACCGCTCGATCAGCAGAGCCATTACCAGACCTGCTGCGTTTGCGGCAAAGAACCGCCACCAGTCCACAACCGTGCCGTCAGCCAGTGTGATGTCGCGCATATACAGGAAACTCACCAGCGCGAAGCCGATGATGGCGATCCACCAACTGACCTGAAAGCCCTGATTGATGGGCTTCATCGGGTTCATGTTCTCGTCTTCCTTACCGCGGACGCAGAGAACGCCCACGATAGAGGCAACGACACCTACCGCACGCACCAGCAGCGCATAGACGATCAGCTTGACGACGCCCATACTGCCTGCGCCAAACAACGGGGTGCACGCGGCGCCCAAGATGATGGCGGCAACCAGGGTCACCTCGTAGGATTCGAACACGTCTGCAGCCATACCGGCGCAGTCGCCTACGTTGTCCCCCACGTTATCGGCAATCGTCGCCGGGTTGCGCGGATCATCCTCCGGGATGCCGGCCTCGACCTTACCCACCAGGTCGGCGCCCACATCCGCGGCTTTGGTAAAGATACCGCCGCCCACGCGCATGAACAGCGCGGCGAGGCTTCCGCCAAAACCAAATCCCACCAACACCTTCATGGCGTCCTGTTTGAACATCATGAAGATGATGATCGCGCCCAGCAGGCCCAAGCCCACCGTGGCCATGCCGGAGACAGCGCCGGCGCGGAATGCGGTCTCAAGGGAGCCCTTGAAGGTGGTCAACGCCTGCGCAGCCGTGCGCAGATTACCCTTGACAGCCATATCCATGCCGATCAGACCGGCCAGATATGAGGCCGCCACACCGGCCAGGAATGCGATACCGATACCGATCGCCAGATGCGGTTTACCGGCATAGACGGGCCAGTACATGGCGATCAGACCGCCGGTGATGATGATCACAAACCAGATCATGGTCATGATCTGACGGCGGAGATAAGCATATGCGCCCTGCTGAATCGCTGCAGCGACTTCCTGCATCTTTTCGGTGCCGACACCCTGCTTGATCGTGGTGCTGCGCAGCCACACGCCGAATGCGATGGCTAACAGCGCAAACGCCAGAACGATGTACAGCACCATGTTTTCAGCGGGGCCGAACGGGGGCAGTACAATATCCGACTCAGCTGCATACGCACGGGACGCTGCGCCCAAGCCGACTAAAGCCGACAGGGCCGCTGCAGGAGCGATGCGCAGCATCCAACCGTTGCGGATCTGCATGGTCCAGTGAACCTCCTATTTGAATCGTGTTCAAGACGGTCACAGATGATCTGCAGGCGCACAGCGACAGCAGACCTCAGGCCCATTATGACGCCGCACAGGCGACACGTCAACAGCGTGAATTCGTTCACGAATAGGCGGGCGACTCAGCAAGCGGTATACGATCCCGCGGCATCAACGTACCCTGGCGCTGACAACAACCCGCATACGTACGTTTGATGCAGACCGTTGCATGTGGCTGCGGGAGCCGCACACCAGGTTCGGCTAGTCTGTCAGGCGCTGCCTCCAGGTCAGCAGGCTTCGCGGTGGGATCACCCCAAAGTCGACGGGGTCATCCGCCACATGAACAGACACGCCGGTCTCTTCGCAGTGCAACGTGCAACCGCTTACTCCTGTCAGCGCACGACACGGTACAGTGACCGACACGGACTCGTCTGTGAGATTAATCACAATTAATCCGGTGACGTTGGAGTCTTTCGTGATCCAGGCGGAGCAGAGCGCATGTTCGTACCAGTCAACGCGCCGCACCAGCCGCATCTCCAGCGCCAGTGTATCGGCCAGCAATTCACGCCTGGCAGGCTCCAGGTCGTTCAAACGTTCACTCAACAGGAACAGACCGCCGGACATCCGTACCAGGCGCGCCCACAGGCGCGCCTCGCCGTCAGATAGACCGTAGGGGCCTTTCGCCAGATCACCCTCCAACAGGGTACTCTCTGTCGGACTGCCATGGGCTCGCACCACCACGCAATCAGGGTCGTTCTGCCACCAGCGTGCATGCTGCCACTGTTTCGCCAGTGTATAGATGGCGGCAGGCTTCACGCTGCAGTTGCCGTATGGCCAGTGCGGCAGTCCCATCGGCACATACCAGCGGCTAGACACATCGGGCCCGATCCTCTGGGCGTCCGCGATCCCGATGGCCAACCCCTCGGGACATCCGCAAGTGAGTATGTACCGATCCCCTGCTGCGAGACGAATACGCTTCAGTCCCTCGCGAAATGCCTGTACACGGGTTTGGGAAGGGTCATACCGGCGCCCCGGCTGGACGGCATGTATCAGAAAGTCGATCTTGACGTAGTCAAAACCCCAGGCATCGAAGACGCGTTCGAACGTAGTCTGCACAAACGCCAGGGCGTCGGGATGAGTCAAATCCAGCGCATGCACGCCCCAGTATTCGGCTGGGCCGTCTTCAGCCTGAACCAGCCAGTCTGGATGCTCGGCGCGTAAACGGCTGGCCGGATCGACCGAGAAGGGGGCCAGCCACAGTCCGGCCTGGAAGCCGGCGTGGTGGATATCATCCGCCAACGCCTTCATGCCGCGTGGGAATTTGGCTCCCGGAAACCAGTCACCCCAGATGCGGTCACTGTCCGGCGTTTCCTTGTTCCATCCGTCATCAATCTGTATGACCGGCAACGTTTCGGTCCATCCGGCGGCGGCCAGTTCACCCATGGCATCCAGGATGTCCTGTTCCGTCTCTGAACCAAAATAGTAGTACCAGCTGCACCATCCTGCATTGGGCTTGCTGACGCGGGCCTGGTGGTTGCGTCCCATCTGTTCTGCGACGGTGGTCTGGCAGCCCCAAAGAGACTCACCGGCGCACAGTAACAACGGCGGCGTGATGAGCCACTCATGGGTTACCGGAATGCCATCGTAGTCCACCACGGCGCTTAACGCGGTGATGCGCTCCTGGCGGCACGAAACCCTCACACGGCACCATGCTTGATCCAGCCGGCCAAACCCCATCACCAGTGCGTGGGATCCCGCGGTATCGGTCAGTCCCACGGTGCAATAGCTCTCGATGTCTTGGTCTGGCGTCAGTAAACCCGCATAGTCGATCATGTCGGCTCCCGTGCGCCAGACGCGGTCGTAACGTGATCCGACGAGTGATGCGCTCCACTCCAGCCTGTCGAGACGCGCGCCGGGAGTGGTGCAGCGCAGTTGGCACGACAACTCCGCTGTACCGGCTCCATTGACAAGCCGCACCCGGGCCACCCATGGACCGCCCGTCAGCGTAAACCAGCCCGCCTGTTCGCCAGAGAACTGCATCCCCCACCGGTTACCCTCAGAGACCACGGTCAACACGGGCTGACGAAACGCGGCGCCGTCAGGCCCTTTCAGCACAGGCTGACCCCATTCATCGGTCAACACCCAGTATTGGTTCATGACGTATGCTCTCCTGTCTGCATCACGGACCGTCTGTTCTGTCCGGCTGGCCCAGTATATGTGGTAGTTGCACGGCGCACCAGTCTACCGTTGTGTCGATGCGCAGTCGCTGCGGACGGCCGTCGAGATCGATCAACCCGGCATCGACCAGCGCGAACCAGGCGCCGCCGCTGTTGCCCTCACCGAGTCTCGCCCAACGCAAGGGAAGCTGCTTATCATTCAGAAATACCGAATACGCGCTGGCGAGCCCCGCTGTATCGGCTTGCGACCAGTCCTGCCGGAGCCGCAGCCACAATCGACGGCGTCCGACCGGTCCTTCGGGCAGCGTCCATGTCACCGATCCGGGGCGGGCGAAATGGCAGGTCGCGTCCTCGGATATGATAAACCGCTCCCCGGTACGGTCCACCTCGTATCGACTCACGGCCACAGGAAGCCGGTCGCGGGTGAATGCGTCGGTGAGTGCGTCCAGCAGGCGGACTCTCAGGTTCACCTGAACCGGACCAGCCATCGCGGGTTCCGAACCGGTGATCATCCATGTCTGATCGGTACCAAACTGCCGGAATCGGGGAGATAGATCCGCGTCTTCGGGATAGAACCGCAGGCTCAACCCGTACGGCTCCACCTGCGTCTCATCCGTCCGGTCTGTCAGCACGACGTTGCGTCCGGCGAATCGTATCTGGTCGATCACCAGCCAGCGGCCAGATGCGGTCTGACACGCCACGGCTGGCCCGGTGGGGTGCAACGGTTCGATGGCCGACTGCCATAAACGACCAGTGGGGTACACGCTGTTGTAGATCATGCCTTGCGCTTCCCGCCCCCACACCATGGATCGACTCCACGTGTATCCGGTTTCGACTGGCCAAGGGTAATGACGCCGTATCAAGCGGTCATCCAGCAACGCGGTCCTAGCGGAGACGATCCAGCGTCGCGCACCGGTCACATGCAGTGCAAACCATCCTGCCCCTGGCGTAAGCGCTCCCTTGAGGCGCCATCCGTCGGCAGTCCGTGCAACCGTCAGGACGCCTGCGTCGCCGCGCCAGATACCAGTTGACACCCGGTCCAAACCGAGACCCTGCAGCGCGACCCCGAGGCCATCATCCGACACCAGCAGTTCGTTCACGTCTATCCCGGCGGGAGCGGTCTCCTCGTCTCCCTGCCAACGTTGCGGGGGGATCTGCCCGACGGGCGGACGGCCAAGTCTGAGGATTCGCACCTGATAGGGCGCCATTTCACAGACGAACCGGCTTGACCGCACCGGTATCCGGTCACCGTTCACCGCGTCGAATGCGTCACCGTTAAACGGCACGGGAAGAAGCACAGGAGCGGATAACCGTCTGCCGGACAGGTTTACCAATCCCACGGCATGGTTCCCATGCGCGGTGCGTAACGCGGCAAAGACCTCATCGGGGCACTTCACCCCCACATAGTTCACCGCATCACCCCACAACTCGGGGACCCGCCGTCGCGCCCAGTTCATCGCACGGATCGCTTCAAATGAACCAACTTCCTCTTCCTGAACCATCTGCACAATGCCCGGTACAATAAGCATGACGCCATACAGCGCCCGTGACAGCCCCCAGCCAAACCGCGTGGATGGCTTCCCGAAGTTCACCACCTCGTTGAGTCCGCCCAGCGTGCTCAGGCTGAACCCGCCTGTCGGGAGCGCGCCCCGTTCTGTCTCATAAAAGGCGCGCAGTCGCTGCACAATAGCGGCCGCATCGCTTAGCTGTGCCGGCAATCCGGTGGAGAGCAACTGCTTTCGATCAAACCCATACAGCAGCGGAGTATCCCTCAACCGTTCGGGACGATCTGCCAGATCCTCGGCAATGTAGACCGGTGTGGCTCCGGCGTCGCGGGCGCGTTGCGCCAATGCGGCCAGCATCTGCAGCGATGCGCCAAAGTCGGAAAACGAGGCATGGTTGGATACAGGAGAACACCAGTTGGGCCCGGAACCAGCGCCCAGGTCCAAGCGACCGCCGGAACTGCCGAACATGCGCACCTGTTGCTCCGCACAGTCAGCCATGATACGCTGCCACTCCGGCGACGCATAGTCCATCGACGCTCCGCCAAAGTGCAGCACAGGCTTACCGTCTTGGGCACAGCTCCACCACTCTCGCAACGCGGCGGCTTGATGGCTGAAATAGCCATTCAGCGCCAATTCGATGAGTACTCCCATTCCGTTGCGCCGGATCTGGTGAGTCAGTTCCTGCAAACCCACCTCACCGCCCGAGATGACGTCTACCCGGTCATAGTCCTGCACGCCATACACATTCCATCCGCCGGCCACCGGATCCGGTCCGGACTTGTGCTGGTGCACACTATGCAGCAGTACAGCCGAAACGCCCAGATCTGCCAGGTAGGAAGTCTGATGCGCCAGTCGGGCATATCCGCCTACATCGCTGTTACGTGACTGAATGGTTCCGCCGCCGCTGGTCTTGTACAGGATAGCGCCCGGAAACCATGAGGGTACCCGCGTGGTGGTCCGCAGGCCGATGGCCCGGTACCATCGCTGAGCCTCATCCCGCATGCAGTCACCCGAACGGTATAGCGGCATCCAGACACCCATTTCACCCACTTGAGCCGACTGTCCAGGTGACAACCGCCAGGCTGCCGACACCTTGATGCCTGCGAACTGGGCTTCGGTGTGCACGGCCCATGGATCCCTGCGGGTATGATATGACACGCAGACCAGGCGTCGCGATGAAGCCCGGCGCATCCAGAATGGCTGGGGGCGCCATGCATCGCTTGTGCGAAAGCGTGCCGGGTGTATCCGCAGATAGACATCGACGAGGTCCTGACGTTCTGAACTGGTGTTCTTCCAAGTCGCCGTTCGCGTCCATCCGTCCACCAGTCCGGAGCGACGCCTCCACACGTCCGTGAGTACGCCCTCTGTGGTTGTGTACTCAACCGAGAACATGTCTGGCCCTTTGTACACCTGCACTGTGGGCTGCCGATCGGCCAACGCCCAATGGCCATTGATCGACAGGTCAACGGCATAGCCCGCACCCGGCAATAGTACATCTTCAGACGCATCCCCGGCTGTCAGCCAGCCATCGGTGACTTCCACCCGCAGCCCGCTGGCATGCACAGTCATACCCAACAGACACCAGAGTCCGAACCAACTCACCCAGGCGCACAGCGTCCGGCATGGCAGCACCTGCGGCATCTGTTAATCGGCTCCTGGCGCAGACCGGAGTTGCGCGACTGCACGCAGGATCTGCCCTGGGATGTCCGGCAAGTCACAGACATGCATCACCGCGTCGGCTTCAAAGGCGGCTCGGGGCATGCCGTATATCAGCGCCGTCCGTTCGCTTTCGGCGATGGTGATACCGCCGTGCTGTTTCACCAAGCTCAGTCCATGCGCACCATCCCGCCCCATGCCGGTCAGTACAACGCCCACTGTCTGTTTGCCGAACACGGCTGCGACGGCTGCGAAGGTCACATCCGCCGCGGGCCGCACGCCCCACATCGGCGGATCGTCGCGGAGTTCAGCCCTGCCTGCACGGGTGACACTCAGATGTACGCCGCTCGGTGCAATCATCACCGCATCAGGCCGCAAGGAGTCCCCATCAACAGCCTCCCATACGGGCATGCCGATCACTTTGTTCAGATCACTGGCCAGTACGCGGGTGAAGCCCACCGGCAGATGCTGCACCACCACAAACGCGGCGCCGCTGCGTACCGCCAGGGCGGGCAGTACGGACCGTAATGCACGAGGCCCCCCTGTTGACGCGGCGATCACTACCACCGGCGTGGTGGACCGAACAGCGGCTGGAACGGATGGCTGTGACAACACCGGTTCCCGTACCGGCAGAAGCTTTTCCATGTTCACACCCGCAGCGGCCTTCACACGCAAAGCCAGTTCACCAGCCAGTTCATCCAGACTGGGCAATCCCTTGACCATCGGCTTGGCGATCACGTCCACGGCGCCCATCTCCAGACAGCGAAGACTGACTTCGGCGCCCTCGGTGGTGGTGGAACTGAACACCACGACTGGGGTTGGGCAGGTGCGCAGCAACTGACTGAGGAACTCCAGCCCATGCATCCGGGGCATCTCAAGATCCAGTGTCAGCACATCCGGTTTCAGGGTACGCACACGATCCAGCGCTTCGATACCGTCGGTGGCGACACCCACCACTTCAATGCCCGGATCAGATCCCAGCGCTTCCCGAATGACCTTCCGCGCAAACGCTGAGTCATCAACAATCAGAACACGTGTTTTCCGTCGGTCATCCATCCTGTGGCCTCCGTCTTGCTCCCAACTCAACCAACAACGTGTCAGGCTGCCCCACGGTTCTGCGCCATACCGCTCCGGTAGACGCATGAAAGCGGACACTGCGCCCCCGATGCCCCCCTACATCCCGCGCGACGGGATGCAGGCGGTACAGTTCCAGCGTCGACAGCACGGCATCAATGTTCCGGTTGCCGATGTCGTTACCCGCTTCGCTGAAGAGGCTGGCGCCGCCGACCATCGCAGTGCGCAGGCGCTGACGGGACGCTCCCAACTCTTCCATGCCTGCAATCAGGTTAGGCACCGCTTGAGGCGCGGAGCGCGCTGGAGCGGCGCTGTCTGCTGTATGGCCAAGCGAGGACGGCAGCAGTATGTGCGCCATGCCGGCCACGCCAGCCAACGGATCATACGCACACAAGACAATACAGGACCCGATACCTAAAGCCATCACCGCGACTTCGGAACGACGCAGCACGACCATCTCACCCATACCCACATGCACCTGTGTCAGAGGGTGATCCAGTGCAGTCACACAAGCTCCGGGATGAACATGAACATCCCCTCCACGACTTCGTTGGCCGACCAAAAGTCCGTCACGATTGAGAGCATCTCATCACTGTAGCTCGATCCGTCCGATAACACTTCGTCCACCAGTGCTGCAGCCATGTCACACGCAAAGAGCGGCGGGCTCGGCATCATGGTTGTCTCCAAGCGCTCTGACAAGCCAAGCAGAAATGCTGAGGTCACAATGTTGCCGAACTCCCGAAACGCGCTTTCCGAGAGGTCATCGTCCCCTTGCAGGGACGCATCCGGCAAGCCCGTCATAGACTGACACAGCGACAATGCGCCCGCGTACGGGAACACCAGTAACGCACGGCCAGGCTGCCGTCCATGGGCGCGCATATAGACGCCTGCCACCAATTCCTCCGGAGCGCCTGCCACGCGGTCCAGGCTGGACGTTGGCGCAATACCTACGCTGCGCAGTTCCATCCGGACGATCTGAGCGCCCAAGGCATCAAGCGATTCGTTGACCCGCGCAGCGGCGTGTTCGGCCGCGCCTCGGTAGACGTCAAGCGCCTGAGGCAGCCGCGATGGGGTCGGCGTCATGGCCACCTGGATCTCCAGAGCACCCGCATCGGTGTGCAACGGAACGACCAGGGCAGACCCGGCGTCCAGTTCCACGTGCTGACCGGCGACAACCTGCGGCGGCGACACGGCACAGCGGGTTCCGGTATCGGCGAACTGACGCGCCGCGTGTCCTGTGATGATATTGGCGAGTTCGGTGATGGCGCTCCATCCCAGTTCATCCATTACGGTAATGGGAGTGCCGATCATCGCCGACGCAAAACGCAATCCGGTCTCCAGACTCAAACCATAGACCACCGCACCTTCGATCTCCCCATCGATGTGCGCCATGATACTGACCGGTGCAACCGTTGCCGCATTGCCCCGTATGGACAACACGCCGCGTGACGGCTGCTGACCGAGGTATACCGAAAGCACCTCCTGTCCTGCCTGCACGAACGGATCGATGTAAGAGGATTTCATTCAGCCCGTAACCTGCATCACGTTACGTATGCTTTCGACAACACGGTCCGGTTGAAATGGCTTGACAATATAATCGCGGACCCCAATGGTTACAGCCTCTTTCAAGATGTCCTGCTGCCCCAGCGCGGTACACATCACGATCATGGCGTGCGGGTCACGGGCCAATATCTGACGGGCCGCCTCCAACCCATCCATCACCGGCATGGTGATATCCAGCAACACCGCGCTGGGCGATACCTCGGTATACATACGCACGGCTTCCTCACCATTAACCGCCTCACCGGCGACGGCGATGCCTGCCTGCTCCAGTATGCGCCGTAGTGTGACGCGCATGAACAGCGCATCATCCACTATCAGTACGCCTTTAGCCATGGTGTGTCACTCCTGTCGGCTCGCTTGGCGAGCGTCGGTAGAAAAACGCGTGTTCTTGAACTAACCCGAAACGCGCTGGACGGAACACGCGTTCCGTTCCGCCCACGAACAGCATGCCCCCGGGGCGCAACGCACCGGCGAACCGCTTCCACAGCGTCTCTTTCGCCGCTTCGGTAAAGTATATAACCACATTCCGGCAGCAGATCAGATCCATCCCTTCCGGAAACGGGTCGGCCATCAGGTCATGATGCGCCACTTGTACCAGTGAGCGCAGCCGGGCGTTCACCGCAAACTGACCATCTTCCTGTGTAAACCATTTACGCAAGCGCTCCGGCGTAACCGCGCGTAAGTCCATTTCGGGATACCGGCCCGCCCGCACCGCATCAAGCCCGGCGCGGTCGATGTCGGTGGCCCAGATCCGGTGCGCCTTGCCTGGCGCATGTTCTTCCGCCAGAATGGCCAGTGAGAACGCCTCCTGCCCATGCGAGCAGCCAGCGCTCCACGCATTAAGCCCGCGCGCACCAATCAGATCCGGCAGTTGCGTCTCCAGATACTCGAAATACTCCGGATTGCGGAAAAACTCCGATACGTTGATAGTCACATAATCCAGAAAGACGCGCAACACCGCGGGGTCCCGTTCCAGCAAACGGGCGAAGGCTCCAAAGTCGGCTACGTCATACCGCTCCATGAGCCGGTGCAGACGTCGTTCCATCTGCGGCCGTTTATAGGACTTCAGATCGAGTCCGGTCAGGCGTTCCACCCTGCGAGCGAACACCTGGTATTCGAACTCAGAAACAGGTTCATCCGGCATCAGGCGTCCGCGCCCATCCGCACCGTAAAGTAGAACCGGGCTCCGCCTTCGGGCGCATCATCCACCCATACACGGCCGCCGCATGTCTCTACGATCTTCTTCACAATCGTCAAACCGATCCCGGTGCTCTCCACTTCATCCCGCGACTGAAGGGTCTGGAAGATAAGGAAGATACGTTCGCGGTCCTTTTCCGCGATACCCGGCCCGTTGTCAGATACATAGAACCGGTATTCGCTCTCCGCCTCTGACACCTCACAGCCGATCCGGATGATACCCTGTTCCTTGTCGTTGTACTTGATGGCGTTGCTGATCAGGTTCTGGAACAGCTGCAGCAGCCGCGTCGGTTCATACACCACTACTGGCATCGCCGTTTCGCAGGAGACATCGATATGAGCAGGCGGGCCGATCAGATCCAGTACATCAGAAACCAGCTTGCCGGTATCGATCGGTTCGGGAGTCTCCCGAATGCGTCCAACCCGGCTGTACTCCAAGACCCCGTCAATCAACTGGTTCATACGGCGCACCCGTTGTATCATCAGATCCAGTTGCTGCCGGCCGTCGTCATCCAAACGATCCCCGTAATCCTGAGAGATCCACGTGGACAGTGACGTGATGGCCCGCAGCGGGGCCTTCAAGTCATGCGATACGATGAACGCGAAGTCACGCAGTTCCTTGTTCATGGACTCCAACTGACGCATCAACTCTTGTCGTTGGAGTTCCCGTTCCTGTCGCTCGGTGATATCCCGGATCACGATGATTGCATGCCAGTTGCCCTTAACCCGCGCTGTCGCCAGCGACACTTCTGCAGGGATTGTTGTACCGGCGCGCGTATGACAGTTCAACTCAAAGGTATCGCCTACACGAAGCCCCTCACCGCTCTCGCGCCACTCGACGGTCAACTGATGCGCAACGTCCGACTCCGGATCTGTGCTGAACAGCAGATACGCGGGCATACCCATCATCTCATATGTGTTGTAGGCTAGCACACGTTCGGCGGCCCGGTTGCAGTAAGTAATCGAACCGGTCGGTCCCACCGCCACAATCGCATCCTGCGCCGCGTCACCGATAGTTCGAAACCACAGTTCCGAGTCTCGCAACGCCTCTTCGGCTTGATGACGCGTGGTGATATCAACAACCATACACACCGCACCGGTTAATTCGGTATCGCTGCCGAATGGGCTGAACACCATCTCCCAATAAGCGCGATGTCCGTCGCTCTTGCGGAACTCAGCGGTGCACTCGGCGCGTTCGCCCGACATCACGCTGTTCAACGCATAGTCCACTACAGTCTGCGCCGGCTGGCCTGTCCACAGGTCGCGCAGGCGTTTTCCAATAAGCGCCTCCGGTTGACCGCCCAGCATCAGGCAGAACGCGCTGTTGACGGATTGGATCACACCATTCGCATCCATCGAAATGATGCCGGTTGGCGCGCCTTCGACTAAGGTGCGGTAGTGTTCTTCACTTCGTCGGATCAGGCGACGGCTGTCGTCCAGTGCGTGCAGGTTATCTACCAGGGCGCGCTGCAGCTCCATCAGGCGGGCGCCTGCACGCACCCGGGCGCGCAGTTCTTCCGGACGGAACGGTTTTGTGACATAGTCATCGGCGCCGGCATCCAGCCCGGTCACCACATCGGCCGAACTGTCCCGTCCGGTCAATAGCAGCACATACACGGGATGATCCGGCGCCAATCTCCGCAACTCGCGGCAGACATCCACGCCATCCATACCCGGCATCATCCAATCCAGGATGGCCACAGAGGGCGGATCTGGTTGTAACAGCATCTCCAGCGCCTGTTGACCATCCGCGGTATGTACCACATCATAGCCCCATTCCGTCAGGGCTCTGCGTAATGCAGCCTGAACAGTCATGGCGTCTTCTGCAACTAATACGCGCATCCTGCTGTCACTCCTGTCAGCCAGACAGCCTGTCAGCCGTCTGAAATTGCGTTGGTCATGAAGCCAGAATTGTTGGAACGGCGGCCGGTATGGCGAACGGCTCCGCCACATTCAGCATACGCCCGATACGGGCATAAGCTGCCAGCCTGTCTTCCAGCACAGGTATCTGCCTCTCGGTGTAACGGCTGAACATCCCTCTGCCCGTCCACACGCTGCTCAGCTTTTCGTGGCCGATCAACGCCCACGTGGCGGTGATTAACCGCTCGAAGCGCGGATCCAGTATCTCCGGGCAGTTGAAGCGCTGGCGGGACGAGTTAATGTCAACGCCGGATATCTGCATGAAGCCGTGCAGGTTGCATAGATCCGATATGCGGGCCAACTGCTCCACGGTGTTCCGCGGCGGCATATAGGTGATCGCTCGAAAGCCCAACCGCTTCAACCACTCCATCAGTTCATCCAGAAAGGAGTCCTCAAAGTGCTCTGCCTTCTTGTCACCCGTGGGTGACTCGGACACATCGCCCAGATAGGCGTATGCCGGGATAGCGCCGATGCTTTCAGCAAAGGCGACCGCCTCGCGCACATCCACGCATTCCTCGCCGTCCGGGTGGATGAAGAACGTATCGGTGTAGTACGCCTTCAATAAGCCCAGCAGGTCGTACATATAGTGGGGATTCGCCGCGTCCAGCAGATAGCCACGAACAGATCCGGGAAGGGTGATCGCCAGCAGACCTTCCAGCCACTCCACCAGCGCCGGACCGGGTTGATGAAGATCCATGAAACGCAGTGAGAGGGCAGCCAGGATGTGACGTTCGGTGATGGATCCGCCTTCTGCCGCACAGCTCCGGGCGTACACATCCGAGTCAAAGTTCAGCGCGGGAATGCCTTGGGCCGTCAGCTGTATATTCAACCGGTCCACCATGGCTCGATTACGCCGGTTCCTCGCTTCCTGTAACGGGCGTAAAAACTCCGCACATGACGGGATCGCATGACGCGGGATGCCGTGGATCGCCATGTAGGCGATACCGGTCAATCCCGGGCCGTTGATCAGTCGATCTGAAAAGGGTGTATCCGCGAACCGGACGCGTATCTCGCATCCCGCAGTGGTGGCGATACCCAGCGCCGCTCCGGCCTCCAGCATCTCTTCTGCGCCGGCGATCGAATCGTGGTCCATCACGCCCACCGCCATCAGTCCTGCCTGTCGGGCGTGCCATGCAGCCGCCGTCGGCGTGTATGGACTGAATGAGTAACAGGTATGCACGTGGTTGTTCACCTCTGCGGTGAGCGGAGGCGCGCTCAATACGCCGGCGCGTAACGCGTCGCCCAGCGTGCGCGCCGCCACCGATCGCATGGCGCGAACGGGATGATTCAGTTCATCCACCAGCTGATTTCGTATTTGATCGGTCATAATGTCAGCCCCAGGAAAACCGTTCCGCTGCATCCAGTGCTGCAGAGATATCGCACACGGGATCAACGGTTAACGGGTTAGTGAAATGCACTCCTTCAGCTTGCAGCCGGGCCCGCTGTTCATCCGCCATGTGCGGACTCCTGCGGGCGATCAGTAGCGCGCCGTTTGCACCGGTGACGCGCCACCAGGGGAGATCCGGCGGACAAGAGGCCATCAACCTGCCAACGACAAGCGCTGGCAGTCGCGGCGACAGCGCGCGCCCCAGCGCGCCGTAACTGACGGTTCGGCCATACGGAATCTGACTGACCAGTGCGTACAACGCCAACGGCGCTGAATCAGCCTTGATGTGACCGATGAACGGTGAGTGCAGGTCGCCCACAGTGTCATGATAACAACTGCGGCACTCCGGTGTGAACAGCTTGGTCGCCGTTGCAGTATAATCAGGCTAAGTTCCGTCACTGATACAACACGCACGGGCATTCGTCCAAACAGGTGGCGTGACTTGGCGTCACACCACGTCTACACATCAACTAATAAGAAGGAGAGACCCCAACATGCTGATAGTCCGCAGATCCGCGACCGGATGGATGGTTGCCATGGCCGCGGCGCTTGTGGCTTCCACTGGATATGCTCAAGAAAGCTGGACGCTGCGCCGGGTGGTCAAAGCGGGCGAAGTGCAGGCGTACCGTGTGGTTATGGATGCCAGCGGCGAGATCATACCGCAAGGCGCTACCACCGGTATGAACTTTGACATGCAGATGACCATGGGTTACCAGGAAAAAGTCACCGCAGTGGATGAGAACGGTACGTTCAACACCAACATGCAGTTCACCAGCATGAAGGTGACCGTCATGGGCAACGAGATGCCGATGCCGGATGATCTGAAGAAAGCCGTGATCCTGCTGAAGACCGATCCACGCGGCCGCGTATTGGAAGCGAAGGGGCTGGATCAGGTGGCAAGCCAGATGCAGTCTCCGGTGGCTGCAGGCATGCCGGGAGCCTCAACGGCCGTGTTCCCTGAAGAGCCGCTCAAAGTCGGCGACACGTGGACCACCGAAGTACCCATGCCCCAAGACAAATCCATCATCCTGAAGTCGGTGCACCGGTTAAAATCCGTTACCGAGGGCAAGGGTGTTTTGATCGGCACCATTCAGACCGACATTGAATTCCCGACCGAAGCGCTGACAAAATCGATGCCGGCCGGTATGCCTGTGTCGACCACTGACGGTTCGATGAAGATGACCATGCTCTCGCGGTACGACATGAACACGGGCGTTATGCTGGGCGGTTCGGGCGACATGATCATGAACATGAAAATGAAGATGGCCATGCCAACGGGTCCGGATCAATCGGCTCCGCCCACGGAGATGGCCATGAACATGACATACCGGATCAACATCACCAAGGTCGCCCCGGTAGAGATCAACACCAAGCCGGCAGTGAAACCAGCGGCCAAACCGGCTGCCAAACCGGCTGCGAAACCGGCTGCGAAACCGGCGCCAAAGAAGAGCACCGGCAAGCGTTAGTGATGACTTTGCTGCAAACGCAGCAGCCGCCCGTACTTCGGGCGGCTTTTTTTGAACCCGGTTGAGAGCCATGCGTCCATACCGGTGTAACCGGTCCACAATCGGCCCGGTCTCACCAAGTGGGAGGATAGGCACATGAAACAATGGATGGTCGCCGCCGTCGTGGCGCTGACAGCCAGTGCGGCGTTCGCACAGGGACCAGGACCCGGTGGTCCGCCCCCAGGCGGGATGGGACCAGGTATGGGACCCGGCATGGGGTTTGGAATGGGACGTCAGTTCGATCCAATCCAGATGCGCATCGGATGGATGGAGCAGCAGCTGGGGTTGACCGCTGAGCAAAAGACAAAGATCACCGAGATGCTCAGAGCCGAACAGCAGGAGATCCAGAAAATCCAGGAAGCCACTCAGAAAAAGATCACCAGTGTGCTCACACCGCAGCAGGCCAAACAGATGGAAGAGGCAACAGAACAGATGCGGCGCATGATGCAGGGCATGGGGCGTCAGGGTGGTGATGTCATGTTCATGCTGCGTGACCTGAACCTGACTGCAGAGCAGCAGGAAAAGGTCCGCACAATCATGGAGAACCAGCGCACTAAAGTGGAAGCGCTAAACGCCAACCAAAACCTGGAGCCTCAGGCAAGACGTGCGCAGATGGATAAACTGCGGACCGATACGTTTGCAGAGATCCGAGCGGTGCTGAACGCCGAGCAGCAGAAGAAGTTCGACGAAATCGTCGCTAACACCCGTAACCGCCAGCAGCAAGGCGTACGTCAAGGCGG
>CAZHSN010000037.1:0-25518 GCA_964535125.1 uncultured bacterium | reverse complement strand
ATTGCGCCAGGTTATCACGTTGAATAGACGGTCACCAAAGGCGCACACTTGGGGGAGGGATGAACCCCAGTTCAGGGTTGAGGTGCGCCGCTTCGCGTCGCACGGGGGTGAAGCGGGCTTCACCCCCTGCACCCCGCGTTGAGCGCAGCGAAACGCATCACCCCCAGAACCCTACCCGCGGCCCTGCAGCGCCGCTCTAGCCATTCCGGCGGAACCAGGACTGCAGAAGCCGGGCGCGTGCGGTCGGACGCGGAGCGGGTGCGGTATCGTCGCGATCCGGGCCGTGCTCCACGCTCCAGCCGTGCCACTCGCGGAAGGCGTGGTAAGTCCAGTCCCAGCCGTACTCTTCGAACAGGTCGATCAGATCGCGCAGATAATGAAGCGCCGTCAGCCCGGGAGCCCAGCGGATGCAGCTGAACTCGCCGATGTAGATCGGACACCGGGAGCGTGCCTGAAAATCGACCACCGGCTGCAGCGCATCACGCAGCGCCTGCCTGTCCCAGCGCCGACCGTCGACCATCCCGGGATAGGTGAAGCCCATAGGTTTGTCCGGAAACACCCCCTGATGAGTCACACTCATCGGTTCATACATATGCGGACTGTAGATAACCTGAGGCAGCGGGACAGGCTCCAGCAGATCCATGGCTGCAGGACCTCCCCAGGGGGCTGGGCCGATGATCAGCGGAGTACGCCGGTCCATCTGACGGATCAACCGTCCCGTCTCCAGCGCCAGTTGCTGCCAATTCATCTGTCCATCCGGCACCACCCCTTCGCAGGGTTCATTCATCAGGTCATACCCATACAGAACAGAATGGTTGCCGATCCGCTGAACGATGCGTTTCCAGACGGTCAGGAAGTGCTCCTGCAGCGTGCGATCCTGAAACACACGGCAGGCATACGTCGTGCGGTCGCGGCCGCCAGGGGGCGAGTGCAGGTCAACAACCACCCGCAACCCGCTGGATTCGCATACCGTCAACGCCTGTTCCAGTCTGCGCAGCGCCTGATCGAACCAGGCATCATAAGCCGGGATGTCGGCGGTATCGGCATCACCCCACGGGAAGCCGCCCCACAGCAGCTGCCAGCGGATGAGATTGGCGCCCCATCCCGCCAGCGTCTTGAGGTCGTCATCGCTGGCGGCGGGCGACACCATGGCGCCGCGGTATCTGGTCCGGCCGGTGCGCGGTGCGGGCAGGGGTGCTTCGACTGACCATCGGACATCGCGGAACCAGGCGGCGCCGGTTACCTGCTCCAGACCGACCACCAGTGTGATGCGTTTGGCATCGGCAGGTACACGCGTGACGCCGCGCAGCGGACGCCAGCCGAATGTACCGGATGGCGCCTCGGCCTGCGGCCAATCAGCGCCATCCGGTCGTTCGATATGCAGCATCAGCTTTACGCCGTTCCACGGCTGAGGCGGTGCGCTGATCGCCTCACCGGCCACCTCCGCGGTCCAGCGGATGCGACGGCCGCGCAGGCGCTCCACCGGCAGCGGGATACGGGTTACCGCCCCGTCCCGGCACAGCAGCGCCGGCGCACCATCCCGAGTGACGAGCTGCACTCCGTCCGGAACGCCTGTGGCCAGTGCATGGACCGGCAACGCCTGCCATGTCGGTTCCCGATGCTGCATCCGTGGTCCCCTCCTGCGGCGCGCTTACCGCGGTATGGTCAGCACGAACCCGCGGAATGGCAACCCGCAGTCTCCCACCATCACCTGTCCGTCTGCCGAACACCCGAAGATCGCTTGCGGGCTTCTCCCCTCCAATAAACCGATGATGTTGAACTGACGCATCACGTTGTACAGGTTGCGGTATCCTTCATCGTGGCTCCAGATGAACGCGTCGCCCGGGTCAGCGCCGCCGCCGGCCATCACAGCGCCATCCTCCGAGGCGCAATGAGGAATGGTGACGAATCGGGGTGAGAACGCCACCCAGCCGCTGGACGGCGTCCAGCGAACCGGAGTGCCCATCTGGTCGGACAGCATGGAATACCCCAATACCAGCGTGCCTTTGGCGTCCATCCAGGAGGCCGTAGCATCCGGCGCGTTCAGGTCCAGACCACCCATCGGGGTGTAAGACAGGCCCGGGCGCACCATCACCGGCTGCGTCATGAGCAAGCCCGTATCACTCACGTCCCATGCGGCGTTCAACAAAATGCGCGACCCATCCGCGTTCACCGCCACGGCTTCTGCAACCCGCTTGTCCGCATTCAGATCCTGCAGGTCCGCCAATCGCCCGAACCCGGTCGCTTCGGACCAGTAGAAGCCGTAGCGATCGTCGCCGTCGGCATAGCTGCCCACTACCATACGCCCATCGGCAGACACAGCCATCGCATTGCTGTCTCCTGCGTCTGGCGGCATATCCGGGATCACCTGCATACCGGTCGCTTCCGTCCATCGGAAAGCACACCAAACATTCGCGTCGTTTGTACAGGCGCCAACCACCACCGAACCGTCGCTGCTGATGGCGTTCGCCATCGAACGGGCCCCATACCCCGGAAGCGTCCCCAGGTTCACAGGCGGATCGGAACTCCACCGGTCCCATCGGTAGGCGCGCACTCCTTCGGGGCACTCTGACCACCCGACCACCCACCGCCCATCGGGCGTGATCGCCGCCGAAGTATTCACGCTTGAGGCCTCGTCGGCGCCGGGCAGCAGCGGCACCAGCCTTGCTCCGGGCGCCACTACCACATCCACATCGACCGATGCACTGGCCTTGCCGTCCACGGTGGCGTGTACCCGCGCCTGACCATGCCGGATACCCTGCGCCATACCTTGAGTGATCCGCAACCGATCCGCTCCTCCGGTGACTGTCCAGAAGATGGCATCGGGCGCCACGGCAATGAGCGTGCCAGTGCTGCTGTACACGGCGGCCGCCAGCGCGCGCGAACCGCCTTCCGGCACGCGCTGTCCTGCCGGAACCTGCACCGTGGCGACCAGTCCTGTGGTGGTCAACTCGGCCAACCCGCTGCCGTCCGGCTTGATCTCCGCCACGTCGCTGGCCACACCCACCACGTCGCCGGTACCGGCTTTGCCGGCGTAGAAACGCACCTGTACGGTGTGCCTGCCGGTCAATACGGCTTCAGTGGAGACATACTCCACGGTCTGCGCGTCTGCACCGTCCGGGCGGTCCACCGTAAACTGCATGTCACGGCCATCGGGGCGCGCCTGTACAGCCGTGATCACGGCAGACAACGCCGATGACGGTCCCGTCAACGAGCGCGAACGTTCCGCCCAGGCGATCGACGCCAGCAGGCGGGTGGACCCGCGGACTGAGCCGTCATCACCGCCGCCGCATCCGGCCAGCAGACCGGTCAGTACGGCAAGCAATCCGATTGCGATGATCCACTTCATTGCAGCGGTCCTTTCTCACGGAAAGCAACCCGCTCTATGGCGAGCGTGTGGTCCGAAGAGACATCCCCGGACCACATGATCGACGCTGCCAGTTATCTAGGCAACGTGATGACAAACGCGCGGAAGGGCGCCGTGCCTGCGATGCCGACGAATACCTGACCATCGGCAGACGCGCCGCGAATGGCAGACGGGCCGTTGCCCTCCAGACCATCGGCGATGCCGTATCGCCACAGGATGTTGTTGATGCTCTGGTAACCCTCGGTAACGCTCCAGATGAACCCGTCGCCAGGGTTGGCTGCGCCTCCAGCGATGATGGATCCATCGGCTGACCCGCACAACGGTGCGGTCAGCATCAATGGATGCATCTTTACCCAGCCGCTGGCCGGTGTCCAGCGCGTCGGAGTCGATGGCCGGTGCTTGGACAAGGCCGTGTGTCCCGTCACCACCGTGGCGTCTCGATTCATCCAGGTGGCGTCCGTATCGGCGGTCGCGCCGCTGACATCACACAGCATTTCGTATGACTCCTGCGTGCGCACCATCACCGGCATGATCAGGAGCGACCCCTCGTCATCCACGTCATAGGCCGCACTGAGCAGCACCTTACTGCCGTTGGCGTTCACGGCGACGGCCTTCGCCCAGATGCGGTCGCGAAGACGGGCATCCTGGACGTCATCCAAGCTGATCAGGCCATACGACTCGGCCCACTGAAAGCCCAGCACATCCTCATCGTCCTGGTACCAACCCACCACGGTAGATCCATCTTCGGATACGGCCAACGCTTCCGAGATGGCGGCGTCACCTGGCATGCCGTCCACAGGCCGCATCCCGTTGCCCTCACGCCAGACGAAGGCTTGACCGGCACTGTAGCCGTTGTAACAGGCGCCCACCACGACCCGTCCATCGGCGCTGACGCCATACGCAACCGATTCGGCATATCCTGGCAACACACCCAGATCCTCAGGAACCATGTCCGTGCTGCGCGCCGACACACCGATACGGTTCCAGCGGAATGCACGTCTCCCCGCTGAGGTGCTGCACGACCCAACCACCCACACGCCATCCGCAGAGATCGCCAGCGCTTCATTGGGATCCTGTAATGGATCGGCGCCGGGTAACAGAGGGATCAGGCGGGCTGCAGGCGCCACCACGACATCCAGGTTGGCCGGCGCGCTGGCCTTACCGTCCACCGTGGCCAGCACGCGGGCGCGACCATGCCGAAGACCGCGGGCCACACCGTTGGTGAAAGTCACCAGATCGGGGCCCTCCACCACGGTCCAAAACACCGCATCGGGAGCGACCGCGATCCACTGTCCGTTCGCACCCACAACGCGCACGGCCATCGCCGCAGTCCCTCCTTCCGGGATCCGCTGACCATCCGGAACCAATACGGCGGCTACCATCCCTACGGTGCTGAGGTTGGAGAGACCGCTGCCATCCGGAGCGATCTCCACAGCGTCACTCGCCAGTCCGACCACGTCGCCTGTACCGTTCCGGCCGGCGTGGAAGCGCACCTGCACCGTATGCCGGCCGACCGCCACCGGATCCGGTGACTGGTATTCGACGGTCTGAGCCTCCGGTCCCTCCGGACGGTCGACGGTAAACACCATGTCCTTTCCATCGCGACGCGCCTTGACAGCGGTGACGGTTGCGGACTGCGCCGAAGACGGCCCGGTTAATGAGCGCGACCGCTCACCCCAGGCGATCGACACCCGCAAACGCGCTTCGCGGCTGACCGCTCCCTCGTCGCTTCCGCCGCCGCATCCGGTCAGCAGAACGCACAGGCCGGTCAACGCCGCACCATACAACAACCACCTCATCGCGGACACCTCCCTTGTCATCCCCTGTGGGGGTTTCATACCGCACCAACGCGACAACGCTATCACGAACCCACCGAATGCGGCCGTCCATGCGCTGCCTATAAGCAACTGCCCCTCTGCAGACATCCCATTCACCGCCGTCGGGCCTTTGCCCTGCCGTCCACGCCAAACAACCAAAACGTTCATCCTGTTGTTCAGGTCTCCGTATCCTTGTATGTAAGCCTGAAGAAGGCGTCACTGGGATCCGGTCAACGGCCAGGTATTCCACAGCGCCGGCGGCCGGCGTTCCGGCGTGCGGCACAACCCGAGTCCACCCCGTCCGGACAGCTGCGTTCGACGGTCACCCGGGCTGACAACGTGGGCGACGGGTTTGTCTGCCTTACGGCTCAGCCACTCTGTACTAACCGACCTGACGCAGGATCACCGCGGCAGGGCGACCACAAAACCGCGTTGACCACCGTCCGAGTCGGCGCGGCCAACCAGCACCTGGCCATCGTGAGACACGCCGGAAACGTGCCACGGACGGAACCCCTGCAGTCCGCCCATCACGCCTCGCTCCACGAGCAGCGACTCGAGCGTTCGTACACCGCGGGACGATTCCCACACGAACGCATCACCCAGACCCAGTCCACCGCCTGCAATCAACATCCCGTCCGCGGATCCGCATACCGGCCGCCGGTCACCCTCCGTGATGGTCACCCACCCCGAAGCCGGCGTCCAGCGCACACCGCTGGTGGACTCATCCTCACCGCGCCGTGTCAGGGCGGTGACAGCGGATCCGTCGGGGCTGATCCATTGCGCCTGCAGCCGGGTTAACCCGTCGGCCGGCAGTGTTCGGCGTTCACCGGTGGCGATGTCATACAAGACCGCCCGCGCCACGATGCCTATCTCGGCATCCATACGCACGGCGGACGTCATCAGTACTGTCGTACCGTCCGCTGTGACCGCCACGGCATCGCTGTAGTGCATCTCCTCTTCCTCGGGGATGTCATCTCGCAGCAGCACGAAACCGTGGGTCTCTGACCAGCACCAGCCGTACTGCGTATCGAGCGTGCTGCATCGGCCTGCGACGGTCCGTCCATCCGCAGAGACGGCAAGCGCCTCCGAACGCAGGATATCATCGGATATTCCCGGTACCGGACGCATGCCGTCGCCAGGTCTCCAGATAAAGGCGCGGCGTAAACCGCCTTCGCTCAACGCGAACCCCACGATCACCGTCCCGTCGGCGTTCACCGCGTTGGCCTGGCTGCCCTTGGTGTAACCGGCCATGACACCCAGTAACTCCGGTGCGGTCTGCGTCCGGTTCCACCGGTAGGCAATGCGCGTCTCGTCCACATCACACCGACCAACCACCCAGAGGCCGTCGGGGGAGACCCCATTCGCCGTATTAGGTGCGTCAGACGGCGCACCTGGCGGCAACGGCACCAGTTGAGCCAGGGCCGCGGCCACTACGTTCACTGGAGCCCGGTTGCTGGTGTGGCCGTCAACGGTGGCCGTCACCACCGAGACACCCCGGTGTTCGGCGCGAGCCAACCCTTCGGCGAATACCAAGCTGGTACCGTCTAGCACCGACCAAAACACAGATCCCGGTGTCACCGCGAGCAGCCGGGCCTGCGCATCGCGAACCGCCACAGTCAACTCCCGGGCCTGTCCCTCCCTCAGCGTCTGACCTTCCGGAACATACACCTGGGCTACCGAACCCACCGTGGTCAGATGGCCCAAACCGGTGCCGTCCGCCGCAATGGTCACGACATCGGCTGCCACACCCACGACATCGCCCTGGCCGCCCGATCCGGCCCGGAACCGTACGGTAACTGTCCGGCGGCCGGTCAGCACCGGTTGGGGTGACAGATACTCCTGAACCGTCGGATCTGCGCTCTCGGGACGGTCAACTGTGAACCGGTAATCCTCTCCGTTACGCAGTGCGGCAGCGACGATCACCTCGGCAGACAGCGCGGAAGAGGGGCCTGTCAGCGACCGCGCCCGTTCAGACCAGGCGATAGAAACGCGCAGCGGCGCCATGCCGGCGCTGGTCTCGTCACTGCCGCCTCCGCAGCCGCTCAGCAACCCCAGACACGGCGCACATACCGCAAGCAACGCGATCCACCACTTCATCTGTTACCGCCTCCTGTCACTGCGCCACGCCCACACGTGGTCAGGGTTGCTGTAGTCCGCGCGCCGGTGCGTGCCCGGGAGTATGTACCGGTCAGCGGATCTGCACCTGTACCGTGGGGCTGCTCCAGACCAGTTCCATCTCACCACCCATTGGTGTGGCCTGTTGCAGCGGCATCTTCCGCAGACGCTGCAGCCGCATGCTCACGGTTCTGCGTCCGATCGCACCCAAGTCATGGGTGGTCAGCCGGATACCGGTCAGCCCTGTCTCAGAGACATTCTGGTTGTACGCGCCGTTGGTCCATTTCACTTCCAGCACCGCGGTCTCCTGCGGCCCCAGCGCGTCTCCCGTCCACCGGATGGTAAAGTCCCGGGAGCTGTCGATTTCGGTCAATCCGGCCGGCATGGCAATGGAGGCGACTTGGGTCAGGTCTGCGGTATTGGTGTAGACCATGCGGTCGCGGTCGGTGTATCGAAACGTCCCGATCCGCTCATACCGGTTCAGCACCATCTCATAGCCGCGCTTCAAAAAGTCCGAAAAATCGGTCATCAGCGCACCGTTCAGACGGACTTCCGCCGGGGACACCAGCCGGATCATCTCTCCCGCGGCGGTGCGGACAAGAAACCGCGCCTGGCCGATCGTGTGCCCGGTACCGGCGTTGAACTCGTACCGGTACGACTGGAAGATAACCGCCGCGTTGATGTCATCGGACTTCGTGGAGCCGCAGCCAGCCAGCCACAGCGACGCAGCCGCAGCCGCGAAACATCCCAGCATCCAGCGTTTCATCAATAGCCTCCTTGTGGCGCCCGTCCACGCCAGGGTCCTAATAGAGCATAGTATTACTATATAGGACCACACGCCGCTGCGCGGGCATGAAAGGACGAATTCTGCACAATGCAAGCATCGGGCAATCTCTCGGCAGCACCCGGGATCCACAGTGCGATGGACCCCGCCACCGACGGCCGACGCTGTTTCGGTTGGGTTTGCGACCTGTCCCGTCCCGGATTCCGGTTGACAGTGCTGTTCACCGTCGACCGCCCATTGTCGCCACAAGCCGACTTCACCGCCGAGGCCTCCATCGATCGGCCGGATCTGCGCACCACACCATATGCCGGAAGCGCGTTCTCCGCGCCGATTCCGCAGAAATGGCGCGATGGCCGTCGGCACGCGTTTCATGCGGGCGTGCTGGACGCATCCGGCAAACTGGTCCCATTGAACGGCTCCCCGAGAACCGTACAAACCGCACCGGTCATCCAGATTCCCAAGCCCTTCCCCAATCCGCCCCGCGTACCGGTCGCAGATGATGCCCAAATCTGGCTGGGCGCCGAGTGTCCCTTCGCGCAGCCGTATGGGGAGTCGTTCGACTTCCTGGCGAAGCCAGACGCAGACAGGCTGCTCCGGCGCGTTCAGGGCCTTTACTATCCGGTGGGCACCCTGCGCCAGGCCACCTTGGAACAGATGCAGGTGGCGAAACGGCAGATGGACCGGTTTCGACTGCCGTTGATCATCGAACTGGCCGGTCTGTCGCAGTGGATGGCGCCCCGGGGGAAGACCTTTGGACGCGACAGCGCCGAGCAGGAGATGGACTGGATCCGCAAGTGGTGGAGCGCCCCATCAGACGGCGGACTGGGCGGCGAGGTGCACTATCTGGATCTGGATGATCCGCTGTATCGGGGCCTGTATCCTGACGACAAACTCACCTCGATTACCTTGGATGAAGTCATCGATCAACTGTCGCAGGCAATCCGGGTCTGGCAATCCCGCTTCCCGCGCATCCGGTCGGTGTTGATCAGCAACTTTCCGAACTGGGGCTGGAAAGGCGGACCCGCATACTTCGACATGAAACCAATGAAGGGGTCGACGGGACGGGGCGACTACTATCCGGTGCTGCTGCGCACCATCGAACGTTTGAAGGCGCTGGGCACGCCGTTGTACGGCCTGATGATGGACTGCCCGTATGACTATACGTTGAAACTGGCGCCGACCAACCAGCCCGACGCGGTGCGGCGCATCGACTTCATTAAGCGGCTGCGGGACGTGGAACAGATCGCCCGCGCGCATGGGTTGAAGTACGGCATCTTCTTCAACACCGACCTTCAGGACTACGAACCCGAAGGCGTACTGACACCCGACCAGCGCGACCGCATCTACTTCCAGCACACGCTCAACTTCATCGATCACTACCGTAAAGCGGGCGGCACCCCCGATATCTACAATACTTTCACTTGGATGAAAGCGCCGACGCGGTTCGGACCGCTGGACCGGCCATACACACAGATGTGGAACGTGAATACGTTCATTGACCGACTACGCGGCGCCTAGGGCAGGAAGCGTAGCGTTCCGCGAGGAAAGATCATGCCGCACGGCAGACAGACGGAACCAACCCGCACAGCACCGTGATCAAAGGAGGCGCTGCATGATGCATGACGTGATGGCGGACACCTGGGCAGCCACCGACGCGCTGGGCCGCACGCTGCCAGGGCCTGAGGTATGCGGGCCGCCCCGCGCGGATCGGTTCGTTGGGGTCTTCTACTTTATCTTGCACGGGCTGCACGGTCAGGAGGGGCCTTACGACGTCACCAAGATGCTTGCAGCCAATCCGGAGAACCCCGGTTTCGAGCCGGGAAAGGCCTATTTCTGGGGTGAGCCGGAGCATGGGTATTACCTGGCGACCGACCGCTGGGTGATCCGGCGGAATGCGTATATGCTCAGCGACGCCGGTGTCGACACGCTGATCTTCGACACCACGAACGATCACATCTATCCGGAAACGCTGACAGCACTGTGCGAAACGTACCGGCAGATCTGTGCCGAAGGCGAACACACCCCTGACATCTGCTTCCTGGCCAGCAAAGAATCGATCCGTCTGCTGTGGGAACACATCTATGCCCGACGGCTGTATGAAGAGCTTTGGTTCCGGTGGCAGGGTAAACCGCTGCTGCTGTTCGGGCAACATGTAGGGATGCCGCACGAGCAGGACCTGCCGGGACACATCCGGGCGTTCTTCACGCTGCGCGCCAGTTGGGCGTGGGACTCACTGCCCTGGTACGGTGACGGCGGATATCATCGCTGGCCATGGGTGGCGCACTATCCCCAGCCGGTTGGCTGGGACCAACCCGGCGACCGGGAAATGGCGCCGGTGGCGATCGGGCAGCATCCCCTCAGCGGTATCGGCCGCAGTTTCCACGACGGCGTTCAACCGGAAACGGACGATCAGTTCGTGACGCCAATGACAGGCGAAGGGCTGCATTTTGCGGAGCAGTGGCGGCGCGCACTGGAAGTAGATCCACAGTTTCTGTTCATCACCGGATGGAATGAGTGGACCGCCGGCGGAGTCCGGCGAAACCCCGAAGATACCGATGAGTCGCTGCACCGTCACTGGGCGTTCTTCCCCGGCGCGCGCATGACTCGGGCTGGAAAGCCCCTCAAAACAGGCGATGTCTACTTCATCGACCAGTTCAACCGCGAATTCAGCCGCGATGCCGAACCAATGGCGGGCGGGCATACAGATAACTATTACTACCAGATGATCGATGGAATCCGCCGATACAAGGGGGTCCGCTCGCTGCCGCCCGCTTCCGCACCGATAAGCATCGACATCCATGGCAGCTGGAACCAATGGGAGACTGTACAGCCCGAGTACCGCGATCACCTCTTCGACACGCTGCATCGCGATGAACCCGGCTGGGGCGCAGCCGGACGGCTGATCAACACCACCGGCCGCAATGAGATCATCCGGTGCCAGGTCGCCCGCGATCCATCCAACCTGTACTTTCTGGTGGAGACTCGCGAACCATTGACGCCGCATACCGATCATAACTGGATGATGCTGTTCCTGCAAACGGCAAACGCCGGCACACCGCGATGGGAAGGGTTCGACTATCTGGTGAACTGGCCGGTCATCGACGCCCGCACGACCACGGTGAAACGATGCCTGGGAGGCTGGAATTGGACCGATGTCGCCACCGCGCCGATGCGGGTGGAAGGGCACCGTCTGATGGTGCAAATCCCGCGCGCGGTGCTGGGACTTTCAGTCGACCCGATCGATCTGCAGTTCAAGTGGGCGGACAATCTGCAGGAATTGGGACGGATCGAGGCGTTCTTTACCCAGGGCGACTGCGCACCGCCCCGGCGTTTTACCTACCGGTACCAGGCATGAAAAGGTGCAGGGCAGGTATGGGCCTGCCCTGCGGTTCAGCTTCCGGCCGCGCCGAATGAACGGTCGATGATCAGGTAGTCGAACAGCGTGACCGCGCCGTCCCCGTCCAGGTCGGCCATGCAGTCGTCGCGGCCGAACTGCCCATCCAGTGTCAGGTAATCGAACAGCGTGACCGCGTTGTCACCGTCCGCATCGCCGTTGATCAACGACACCGCCACAGGCAAGCCGCTGTCAGTCACCGTGACGGTCGCGGTCAGAAAGTGCGGCGCACTGAACGTCAGCGTAAACGGCGGCGGCGTCCGTACATCCAGATCGAAATGCCCGTCCGCATCCAGCTTGGCGCTGCGTGTTTCGGTGAGTTCACCCGTCAGCTTCCGCACATCGGCCACTATCAACCGTCCGCCAGGGAAGGGTGACAGCGACTGAAGTTCCGCGACGCCGGACACGCGCCAGACCCCCCGGTTACCGAACGACCGGTGCGCCCCGGCGAACAGCCGGTTATAGCCGATGTTCGGCAGCGGGACGTTGAGCTGCCCGAACATATTGGAACCCCAGGCATAGACAGCCGACTGACGCAGCGCCAGGTTATGCTGATATCCCGCAGCGATTGCGGTAATCTGATCATTCGGTGTTGGCGGCACATTGACATTGCTGCTGTTGTTACCCCAACAGACCACCGAGCCGTTGGACGTAAGTGCGGCGGAGTGCTGGTATCCGGCCGACACCGCTGTGAATCCAGCGTTGGGCTTGGGAACATCGCACTGTCCCTTGCTGTTGTCGCCCCAGCAGACCACGGAGCCATCGGTTTTCAGCCCCAGCGTGTGCAGGTCGCCAGCGGCCACAGCCGCGTAACCGCCATTGGGCGACGGTACCGTACACTGTCCCTTGCTGTTGTCACCGAAGCATCGCACGCTGCCATCATTCATCAGCAACACGCTGTGATACAGACCCGCTGCGACCGCCTGGATACCCAGATTGGGTTTGGGTTTACCCAGTTGTCCGTAGCTGTTATCGCCCCAGGTCGCGATGGAAGTGTCTGAGCGCAACGCCACCGTAAAGCCGACGCCGGCGGCCGCCTGTTCGAAGCCCGTGTTGGGTGCGGGCACGGTGGTGACCGTGGGATCATCCGATCCCCAGCAGTGGATAGACGTATCGGGAAGCACAGCGGCGACATGGGTGGAGGCGATCCCCATGGCCGTATAGGCAAGCGGCGCAACGTGGACAGCGCCCTGACCGTACTGGTTGTCGCCCCAGCCAACCAGGTAACCGTCTGTTTTCAGGCCCACGCTATGCCCCCGCCCTGCGGCGATCGCTTGAAAACCCGAATTGGGAACGGGAAGCGTGCACTGCCCCAGGGTGTTATCACCCCAGCAAGCTACTGAGCCATCGCTTTTCAACGCCACGGTGTGTCCGGTGCCCGTAGCGATCTGCGAGATGCCTCCCTTAATCACTGGCGCGTTACACTGGCCTGCGGCATTATCACCCCAACATACGGGTTGACCCGTATTACTGATCGCCGCGGCATGCGTCTGTGCGGCAGATATCTTCCGGTAGCCGGTGTTGGGTGAGGGAATCACTCGCAGATTGTGTTCGTTCGATCCCCAACTGACGATCACGCCGTCTTGACGGAGCGCGAAGCCGGTGTTATCGGCTGCAGCCACCGCCGTGTAGACCGCTCCAGCGGGTGGACCGTCGCACTGTCCCAAGGCGTTGTCGCCCCAGCACACCACCGAGCCATCCTGTTTCAGCGCCACGGTGAACCGGCCGCCACACGCCACAGACCGGTAACCCGAATTAGGTAGAACGACATTCGCCTGCCCCGCATCGTTTGCCCACCAGCAGCGGATCCGGCCGTCATGAAACACCGCGGCGCTGTGGTTCCACCCCGTGGCGAAGCTGACGATGCCCGCGTTCGGTTCCGGGACATCACCCTGCCCCTCGGAATATCTTCCGGTGAAGTACAACGACCCGTCACGCCGCAACACGCCGGTATGGTTCCGCGAGGCGCACACGGCCGTAAACGGACCGCCGAACACATCGGCATGGCTGCCGAACTCCACCGTCACGAAGCGCGGCGCATCGGCATACGCCGACCCGCCGACGCACAGCAACCCCCAGCTGACGAGAACGCATGTAACAACCGTGCGACCTGCATTACGGAACGGCATAGCGCCACCTCCCGGCAACACGCCCAGCGTGTGTGACTCAGCCAACAACCTTAGGTAGTCAATGATACACAAAGGCGTAGCCGGGCGCAATCACCGGGAGACGGCATACCGTCACACGATATCCGCTCGGGCCCCTACTTCACAGGGTTCATCGCCTCGGCCAGTTCCCTGGATGTGACTTCGGGAGCAACCGTGGCTTGGCCGCTGTCGAAGTCCACGGTGACAACCGTTCCGTCGGACCATGTGCTGCGCTGCTTTCTGCCCGCGGCGTCCAGCAGTTCATGCTTGACCATCTGTTCGTGAGCCAATCGAGCCTGCAGTGCGCACACCCGGCGCACGCGGTCGATCTCCTCCGCACCCGCTTCCGCGCCCAGGTACGGCATCCCGCCGTGCATCAGCGCATACAACAGGCCCGGATCGGTGTTGGGAATGCCCCAACCGCCCTTGTGGGTACCGGGGAACCAGGGCACGATCAGCGCATCATGGTATACGAGACTGAACAGGGGCAACGGAATACCCATGGCGATACCGTTGTCAAAGATCGGATCCAGCGAATGCGGCCCGTGATGCACCAGGTTCAGGTAGGGGATCGACCAGTCGCTGGGCTCCTCACTGCTCACCACGCCGAGTGTATGGCGCACCTGGTTCAGGCACTCCGCCCGCCATCGCAAGCCGTCACTCCGGGTGGCCGGATGGTCCGTTGAAAAGCACTCATCCATGCTGACCACACTGAAAACATCCAGGTAGGAACCGCGCACTTTCACCCCGTGTTTCAGCAGCGCTTCATGGTTGCGGCGTACGTATGCCGGCGCCAGACATGAACACAGCAGCGTCTGCTTTCCGCCAAACCAATAGCCCTCGCACCAGAACGTGCCGTCCTCATTCCGCACCACGTGATCCGGAGAATAGCTGGACGCGTTCAGATAGTAGTCCCGGTACTGGTCATGGATCGCGAACAGGTACCCCAGCCGTTCGCAGGTGTCCGCCAGCCGCTGCATGCCCGCCCATCCGCCGCACTCAGGGCTCGGCGGGATCACATCCGGATGCTGGTTGTCATATCCGCGGTATCCCCAGCCATCCAGGTGGACATACGCCCGTCGGACCCCTCGCTGGTGCAGCTTGCGGAACATGCCCGCCGTCTGGTCAAACGGAATCACGGAGTGATTCGCCGCTTCGTCTTCCTTGTTGTAGTAGTTGGATTCCTTTTCGATATGCGTCGCCGCACCTGTATGGATCACCGGCGCGCCGATCAGCCGCTGCAGCGCCGGGGTACGGGCGATCTTTTCGCGCAGCGACACGAAGTGCCCGCTGCGCTGCACCCGTTCCCGATAGGCATGCGCCATGGTCACATAGTTGCCTGTATCGAACAGCTTAAAGCGCACCGAGCGGGTATAGCCAAAACGCCCGAGCTGTGGGACCCACCGATGGGCCACCGAAGTGGGGCCTCCGGCAGGATGGTCGAACTCGAAGATCACATCGTCGGGAGTTTCGAGTATGGTCATCAGTGCGGCCCGTTGCTTCTGAAACCCCCACCAGGGCATATACAGCGCCCGGCTGTGCGCCAGTGCGTCCCAAGTCCATACTTTTCGCGGCCAGTCGCGCGGGATCATCGCCCCCTGCATCATCGGCACAATCGCCGCATCGGCAAATCCGGGGGTCAACCCGGCAGGCCAGCGCAACTCGCGCATCGCGGTCTGCCCGGCCTGACAGCAGGCGCGGCAGACCACCTCTTCCGAGGGCCACTCAATGGTGACGAACAACCGCAGCGCCAGATCCGAATCGCCAAATCCGGACAGGGTCATTACCAAACCCGACTCACAACCGTTCTGGTACGGGGCGACATTCCGTACCGACGCGGAGCGTAACGCGTACCGGTGGTCGCCCTTCTGCGGAACCCGCACCTGCAGATCGGACTCGGCAGAGGGTTTCAGCTCCCAACGCATCGACTTGGACGCCAGGGTGAGCGCCAGCGTCTCGCCGTCCAATGTCACGTGAGTCTGCGGACTGTCCAACCGCCAGACGGTTCCCGATTGGGTCACCTGTATATGTGCCGATGCCAGATACTCGACCGGTTTCACTGCGGTACCTCCGTTTAGTGCAAACGCTATGGTTCAGGGTTAACCATCGGCAGGAGTGCGTCCTGCCGCGTCAGACCGAGTTGCACGGAATCTGCGGACAACCGCACGCATCGTTCGAGGCCTGTAATCGGCTACAATACGTCAGTAAATCGGTAAAGGATGGGTGAACGATGAACGGATATTACCGCTTCCCCACCATCCGCGGCGACCAGGTGGTGTTCGCCGCGGATGACGATCTCTGGAGCGTACCCTCAACGGGCGGAGTGGCTCGGCGGCTGACCGCCGGAGTCGCGCAGGCATCGCACCCGAAACTGTCGCCCGATGGCCGTTGGCTGGCGTTCACCGGACGCGATGACGGGCCTGCGGAGATATATGTCATGAACGCCTCCGGTGGTGAGGCGAGACGGCTGACCTGGCAGGGCGCATATGCCTTGGCCGTCGGGTGGACGCCGGACGGCGCACAGGTGGTGTATGCCAGCAGTGCTGCCCAGCCCAGTTCGCGGATCACCAACCTCTGGACCGTACCCGTGGATGGCGGCGTGCCGCAGCGGCTTCCCTGGGGATATGCCGCTTCAAACGCATGGGGCCCCAACGGCATGGTGGCGCTGGGGCGCTTCACCGCCGATCCCGCCCGCTGGAAACGCTACCGCGGCGGCACCGCCGGCAGGATCTGGGTAGACCGCCAGGGTGACGGTGCATTCGAGCCGCTGCCGATGCCTGCTGGCAACTACGCCGCTCCCATGTGGATCGGCGACCGGCTGTACTTCATCGGTGATCCCGACGGTTACGGCAACCTGTACTCCTGCCGCCCCGATGGAAGCGACTGGACGCGGCACACCGGCCATACACGCTTCTATGCGCGTGGCGCCAGCACCGATGGAACGCACATCATCTACCATTGCGGTGGTGATCTCAGGCTGTTCGATCCGGCGGATGGGTCCGACCGCGCACTCACGGTGACACTGGATACGGCGCGCCCGCAACTGCGACCGCGTTGGATCGACCCGGCGGGTTCGCTGCAAGGGTTCAGCCTGGCGCCCAAGGGAGACGGGGTAGCGGTTAACGCCCGCGGACGCTGCTTCGCAATGGGCCCTTGGCATGGCCCCGCACGGGCTGCAGGCTCGGAGCCGGGGGTGCGGCATCGAATGCCGGAGTGGCTGCATGACGGTCAGCGCGTGGCCGTTGTCTCGGACGCCACAGGAGAGGAACGTCTGGAGGTACGCATACCGGGTGACCCCGATCCGGTGTGCACATTCGGTGACCTTGATGTGGGACGCGTCACAGCCATCGCACCGAGCCCTGTCGCCGACCTGATCGCACTCACGAACCACCGGCACGAACTGCTGCTGATCGACCTGGAGTCCGGCTCTATGGAGCAGATCGCCTCCAGTGAATACGGCCGGATCGGTCGCCCCGCTTGGTCAAGCGATGGTCAGTGGCTGAGCTTCAATGTGCCGGTGTCCGAATCGGGCAGCGCCATCCGTCTGTTCCACTTGGCAGACCGCAGCACCACCGATGTGACGTCCGGTGAGTTCATGGACATCAACCCTGACTGGGATCCCGATGGCAAGTACCTCTACTTTGTCTCTTACCGCGACTTCACGCCCGTCTGGGACTCGCTGCTGTTCGATCTGGGGTTCACCTTCGGCGGCCGTCCCTATCTGGTGACGCTTCAGAAGGGGTTGAGCAATCCGTTCCTGCCGATCGACGATCCGGGAGGCGACGAGGAGAAACCCAAAGACACACCCGCTGAGTCCACCGAAGGAGCGCCCGAAGAGCCTGCACCGCATACCGGCGGCACAGAAGGCGCCGGTGACAGTGACTCTGCCAAACCGGCAGACGACGCTCCGAAGCCGGTGCAGATCGACCTGGACGGGCTTGCGGAACGCGTGTGCGTGTTCCCTGTACCCGAACAACGCTACGCATTTGCCGGGGGCGTACACGGCAAAGTGGTGCTGGGTTGGTTCCCCGTCAAGGGACCGGAGCCGGGTGAACATGATGGCGGTATGGAACTGGCTGCATGGGACCTGCATGAGCGGAAACTGGATCATCTGATGGGCGGGGTTCGAGGGGTTGCCTTCAGCGCCGACCATAAGTGGATACTGCTGAACCTGGAGCCCAACCGCCTGCGGCTGCTGAAGGCCGGCGACAAACCCGACGCGCACGCTCCGGCCACCGCAGGACGCAAGAGCGGCTGGATCGACCTGAACCGGGTGCGCATACAGGTGCTACCCGTGCCCGAATGGAGGCAGATGGTGCGTGAAGCCTGGCGGCTGCAACGCGATCACTTCTGGACCGAGGACATGTCAGGGGTGGACTGGCGCGAGGTGCTGGAGCGCTACCTGCCGTTGGTAGACCGCCTGGGAAGCCGTTCGGAACTCTCCGACCTCATCTGGGAGATGCAGGGCGAACTGGGCACATCCCACTGCTACGAATACGGCGGTGACTACCGGCCGTCGCCATGGGCAGGCGTGGGGATGCTGGGCGCTGATGTCTGCTGGGATTCAGAGACCGCCAGTTGGCGGATCACCCGGGTGATCCACGGTGACAGCTGGCTGGTGGACGCCGACTCGGCGTTGCGCGAACCCGGTGTCGGGCTGGTCGAAGGTGACCGCATTCTGGCCGTCAACGGCACGCCGCTGGACGCTGACACCCCGCCTGAGCGCCTGATGGAAAATCAGGCAGGACAGCTGATCGAACTGCGGGTACAACGCCAAGGCGACGAAGCACCGGAATCGGTGGTGATCCGCGCACTGGGCAGCGAGTACTCGGCACGATACCGCGACTGGGTGAACGCCAACCGAGCGGTTGTTCATCAGCGTTTCAACGGCCGCGTCGGTTACCTGCACGTTCCCGACATGATGGACCGCGGGTTTTCCGAGTTCCACCGGGGCTACTTGACCGAAATGGGGAGAGAAGGGTTGATCGTGGACGTGCGCTTCAATGGCGGAGGCTGCGTTTCGGGCCTGCTGCTGGAGAAACTCGCCCGCAAGATCATTGGATATGATGTGCCTCGGCGTGGAAAACCGATGTCATACCCCATCCAGACCTACCCGGGTCCGATCGTAGCCATCACCAATGAAGACGCCGGATCCGATGGCGACATCTTCAGCCACGGGTTCAAGCTGATGAAACTGGGTACGCTGGTGGGTAAACGCACTTGGGGCGGCGTGATCGGCATCTCGCCCGACATGCCGTTGATGGACGGCGCGATCACCACGCAGCCGGAGTACTCCTTCTGGTTCAACGACGTGGGTTGGGCGGTGGAAAACTACGGCACCGACCCGGACATCGAGGTGGAGATCCGGCCGCAGGACTATCGCGACGGGCGTGATCCCCAGCTGGACACCGCCATGCGGGTGATGGAAGAACAGCTGGCCGGGCGGCCGGCGTCGCCTCCGGACTTCGGGCCGAGACCATCGAACAGACCGCCCAGACTCGACTGACGCACCCGGCCGGTCGGTGACGCGTCACTCTCGCGTCATCGGCCGGCGACCCAGGAGTGTGGCATGCAGCGCACAGAACCCCGGTATCTGATCATTCTGGGACCCTCGTCGCAGATCCAGTCACGGTATCCCGCCCCGACGTCGGGACAAGCCCGGCAGCCTGGCTTCGGCACCGTGCTCTACACGCTCACCACACCATCCGACACGCTCGCTCAGCAGGTGAACGCGGTGCTGGACGAAGCCGAGTCCACCGGATATCCGGTGATGGTCCATCTGGATGACTGGAACTACACGCCCAAGGAGTGGACCGATCCGCGGATGATCGAATGGTCGGCGTTTCCGGCGCCTGGCGCGTCGCATGGACCGATTGTGCGCCGGCGCTGGATCAACTGGGGATCCTGGATGGCGCAAGGCCCTCCACCCAACTATGAAAGTCCTCTGTTTCGTAGATATGTGCAATCCCGGGTGAGAGACGGCATCGCCCGGCCGCTGGCCGACCGGTTCAAGCGCTGGACGCGGTCAGGACGTCAGCACCTGCTGGCCGGCCTGGTGGTTGGCTGGGAAAGCGGCTACTACAGCGCGCGGGACCTCGACGTCACCGACCGCCCCCGTGACGGGGACGCGGTATTTGAGGACTCAGAACGGGTACGCACCGGCTACGCCGCGCTACATGCCCGCGGCTGGACAGCTGAAAAGCTGGAACGCACCGCTCAGGCCCGACGCATACCGTTGGACCACCTCTTCCGAGAGCTGATGGCGGAGGTCGTACGGCGCTACATACAGGATCTCTGTCGCGTCTGCGTGCAGGCAGGTATACCGAGCCGGTCTATCTACACCCATCTGACCGCCGCGATCACACAGCCCGGCGCTCCGGCGGAGCCGGAAGACGGCCGATTGCTTCCCATACGGGTAGCCTGTAACCGGTACAGCAGGCCAGGATTGACCATGACCGAGCCATGGTGTTCGCTGGACGCTGTAGTCGACGCACTGGGTGCCGCGAAGCGGCGCGAATGGGGCGCGGTGGAGTTTGAAGTCACCGGGTCCACCCGCGACACCGACGCCGCGCTGCGTTATCTGGAACGGCTGACTTCCGCAGGCGCACACGTCATTTGTGTGTATGGCTGGTGGGATCCGCCCGGTTCGACGTTCGCCGTACTCGGTACCGGCGCACCCGACGCATTCGGCCGGTGGCTTGCGGTACACCGATAGGCCTCTGCAGCAGGACATCAAGGCATACACGCCGTATTGATCGACCGAACCCAAAAAACACCGGGGGAAAAGCCATGACATCGCGCGAGCGGCTGCAAGCCTCACTGCTGGGGCTGCCAGTAGATCGTCCGGCTGTAAGCTTCTACGAAATCGGCGGGTTCATCGTCGATCCGGCCGATCCCAGCCCATACAACATCTACAACGCACCCGACTGGGCGCCGCTGCTGGAGTTAGCGGAGCAACGCTCCGACCTGATCCGTATGGCCGGCGCGAACGGCGCACCGGTGTACCCGGAAGCTCTGGCGGATGTGTTCACCGAGACCGTGCGGGATGAAGGCACGTCGATGTTCATTGAACGCACCTGGACGGTGGGCGGCCGTACGCTGACCGAAGTCCACCGGCGCGATGCCGATCTGTTTACCACCTGGGTGATCAAGCATCTGCTGGAAGATGAGGACGATGTGGAGGCGTTCCTTGAACTGCCGCGGGAGGTGTTCGAATACACCGTCGACACCTCACAGTTGCCTGTGATGGAACAGGCACTGGGTGACCGCGGTGTCGTGATGGTGGATACGGCCGATCCACTCTGCATGGCCGCGGGGCTCTTTTCAATGGCCGACTACACGGTCATCGCGTTCCAACGACCCGACCTGTTCCACCGGCTGCTGGATCTATTCGCCGAAGGCCTGTACCGCCGTGTCCGGCAGGTCGCACAGGAGTTCCCCGGCCATCTCTGGCGGATCGCTGGTCCGGAGTACGCCTCGGAACCCTACCTGCCCCCCAGGCTGTTTAACGAATACGTCGTGCGGTACGACCGCCCGATCGCCGAGGCGATCCGCAGCACCGGCGGCTTCGCGCGGTTCCATTGCCACGGCCGCATCCGCAACATTCTGCCCGCCATGATCGAAGCCGGCGCGGACGCCATCGATCCCATCGAACCGGCGCCTCAGGGCGATGTTACCCTGCAGGAGGTGCGCGAACAGTATGGAGACCGGCTGACGCTGTTCGGCAACATCGAAATCTGCGATCTGGAGAACCTGCCAACCGGACGGTTCCGCGAAGTCGTCCGCCGGTCGTTACAAGAAGGCACATGGGGGACGGGACGCGGTTTCGTACTGATGCCCTCCAGCGCTCCATACGGCCGCACCCTGGCGCCGCATGTGATCCGCAACTACGAGGCCATGTTGGAAGAAGCCGAAGCGCTGGCCTGACGTGTTACTATAATCCGGCTGCAGATATACCCTGATAAGGACATACACACATGAACGGTTTCATACTGAACAACTGCTTCCCACACCTGGACGTCCGCGAACTGGCCAGCTACCTCTGGAGCGGACATGATACACAGGCGACGGTGGCCAGACGGTTCGCATTGGAAGACACACCGGAGCGCGCGGTGCTGTTCTACTGCGGTATGGTGCTACGTGCGGATGGCGGAGGCGACGTCGGCGTGCGCGCCACCGTAAACGGACGCCGATTCGCTCCGGACGCACCGGCCACCGCCTGGCATATCAACCGACCGCTGATGCTGGTCCAGGACGTCACGCCCTGCCTGAAGAAGGGCGCCAATACGCTCACCATAGAGGGCGACGCATGGAACGGGCTGAAAGGCCTGCTGGCCGTGCTGATCATGCGTTTCGCCGACGGCCGAATCGAACGAATTCAGACAGATGAGCATTGGGTGGGTATCAGCGACAGCGGCGCCGATCAGCCGATACAGCGCCTCGGAAACGCCGTGGAGGCCACCCCCGGGCCCTGCCAGGTGTTTCCGGGGCTTACCGCCGATGTGCGCGGACTGCCGGAGCTGTACCCGGGCATGGTGGATGGAGTGCCCGAAGCACGGCTGGCGCATGAGTGGCATGAGTTCACCCGCGCAGTCGGCTTCGACGGCGTGGTCACCGTCAACGTGCCGTGCGACGCCGCACCCTTGATCGACATGGAGCCGACCGCCTCGGCCCCCAACCCATGGGTTGTACTGGATGCAGGCGCAGAGATGTGCGGCAGCGTGGCGCTGCAGTTGTGCCCCGACAGCGCCGCCCGGCTGCATATTCAATGCGCCGAGTCGGTAGCCGAGGCACTGAACCCTGGTGTAAACAGCCACAGCTGGGTGGAGTTCACCGTGGATGTTCCGGCCGGCGGCGTGGCGCTCGTGGGCGAACTGGGTTTCCGATTTGTAAAGATCACGGTGCTGCAGGCTGATGGCCCGGTACGGTTCGACACGCTGTTGACGCGGACCACCGAGCTGCCGCTGCAGCAGCACGGACGTTTCACCTGCAGTGATCCGCTGCTGGACCGGATTTGGCAGGTCAGTGCACGCACCGCGCATCTCTGCCTGCAGACCGGCCTCTGGGACGGCATCAAACGCGACAGGCTGGAGTGGGCGGGCGACCTGCATGTGGAGACGGAGGTCATCTACAACGCCTTCGGAGACGCGTCGGTCATCAAGGAGTCGCTGGAGCATCTGCGAATTGCCGGCGAGTGGCCGCGTGTCATACAGGGAATCCCAGGCTATACCGCCTATTGGGCCATGGCGTATGAACTGATCTGGCGGTACGAAGCCGACCTTGCTACGCTGCGCGCCAACCTGCCCCATCTGACGGCGGTTGGAGACTGGTTCGCCGGGCAGTTCGGCCCTGACCACTTGTGGACCTGCCCGGACTCATTCAGCCCCTTGATCGACTGGGCCTGGATCGCCCAGCCAGAGTGCGTGAAAGGCACGCACTTTCAACTGGTCGCCGCGTTGGACGCCTGTGCACGGCTGGCTGAGGTTCTGGATGCACAGAACCTGGTGTCCCGATGGCGCGCTGTGGTGCAAAAGGCACAAGACGCCGCCCGCGCAGCCTGGTACGATCCCGCCACCCAACTGTTCTCCGACCGGCAGCAGATCAATGCCTGGGCCTGGCTCAGCGGCTGTGCTCCGGCAGAAGCTGCGGATGCCATTACCGCCGATCTCAGCGACCCGCGAGACCGGTTCGTGTCGCCGTTCCAAAACTACTATGTGCTGGTGGCGTTGGGAATGCTGGGGCAGCACGAGCGCGCGGTGCGCATTATTCACGACTACTGGGGTGCGATGCTGAATGCCGGCGCAACCAGCTTCTGGGAGGTGTTCGATCCGCGCTGGGTTACCGAACCATCAGGCATCGATACCATGCCGGGACCTGATGGTGATACCCATCAGAACCTGTGGACGGACTCCTATGGTCGGTACCGCATCAGCCTGTGCCACGGCTGGGCAGGTGGACCGGCGGCGTTCCTGTCGGAGCAGGTGCTGGGCATCACTCCTGCGGAAGCCGGTTTCACCGCGGTCCGGATCTGTCCGCATCCAGGCGGGCTGCAGTGGGCGGAGGGTACAGTCCCGACTCCCCGAGGGGATGTGTCGGTACGGTGGGAGCGGTACGATGGCCGGATCGACCTCACCGTGGATGCACCGGACGGCATGGAGGTGCTGACCGAAACACCCGAGGGGTTCGAGCTGGGCACCATCACGCGCCGCTGACCAGATGATACAGCCGGGGCGCACACGCCCCGGCGCACCCCTGCCGTTCACACGAGCAACTGGAGGAGGCGACGTTATGGCCCGATCTGTCTGGCTGTTCCCGCTGTTGGTTTTGGTCCTGTTAGGTGCAGCACAGCACACCGCATACGGCGCCATCACCGTACAGGGACACGGCGCCAAGGGCGATGGCCGCACCGATGACACACGGGCGTTTCAACGCGCACTGGACGCCGCCGCGAAACGCGGCGACACGGTTTGGATCGAGCCGGTGAAACCAGGCGGCGGGTATGTGCTGACTCGCAAAGTGACCATCCCCCAAGGGGTCAGCCTGATCGGGGCGCCGGCGGGGATGCCGTTCATCGCTTGGGAGGGCGTGCCGCGACGCATGCAGACCGGCGCGGTGATTCTGGCGCGCCCTGCGGAATCCGAGTACTCAGGCAAGGTGAAAGCGCCGCTATTCGAACTGACCGGCGGCAACACCGTACGCGGTCTGTACATCCTGTATGATCAGCAGCCCTGGCCATCAGACAAGGAGTTCGTCGATCCCAACACGCGGTACCCGTACCGCTCAGAGGAAGAGCGGCGGCGGCGGTTTCTTGCGGATCACGTGAAGCCGATGGGGCCTACCTTCACCATACGGCCGGGCGTGGCGAGCACCACCATCGAGGACATCACCTGCGGACGGTATTGGGACTTCTTCGCCGTATCGGGCGCGGGCAAGGTGTTCATCAACCGGTGCTATCTGTACGGGTATAAGCGGGCCTTCGCCCTGCGTGAAGCCAAAGATACCGTGCGCATCGACGGGATCCATGTGGTGCCAAATGTCGAAGAACCAATCTCCTATGAACACGCGATCCTGCACGACATCATTACGGCACATCCCGACAACATCGTGTTCGACTTCGGCAGCGTGGACGGCTACTCGATCAACGATGTGGTCGTCTTCCTCGCGCATACCGGGATGCGGCTGGGTACATCGGAAAACAAGCCGTTCGCGGATCCGCTGACCGGTGAACCGACCGTCCATCCTTGGGGGCAGGCGCCCTGGGGTTCCGTTCACAACCTGAAGCTGGACAATGTGACGATCGGTATCGAAGCGGTTCTGGGGACCATTCTGCCCAACCAGTTCAGTAACTGCATGATCCACGTCAGTATTGCTCCGGATCAGCCGTTCCCGGCGGCTGGAAGCGAGACAGGCAGGCAGGCGGCTGTAGCGATCGATCCCGGCTTCGCTGGGGGCACGCTTCAATTCACCAACCTGTCCATCAGTTCGTTCGCGCCCGCAAATGTCGTGGCGAGCGGCCGGATGGTACAACAGGCGAACGGCCGGGCGTTTCTGATCGACAGTCCCGGCAAATGCAGCAGCGTGGTGATCAACGGGTTGGTCATGAGCAACGTCCCTGCGGATTACCTGTTCGCCGCCGCCGCCGAGACGCGGATGTGGCTGCGGATAATCGGTTGGACACGGGACGGCGAACCTCAGCCCGATCTGTCGATCCGGCTCCCGTCGGCGCCAGGGCGGTAGCCGAACGCGGATATTAAGTGAATGGGGTTAAGTGCGGCGCTTCGCGCCGCACGGGGGTGGCGCGCCTGCGGCGCGGGGACAGTTGGCGGCTACCCAAATGCGGGAGCGCCGCACCTTCCCCGCGCGGGGCGTGCAAACGCACCGCGCTTCACCCCCGG
>CAZHSN010000036.1:0-25564 GCA_964535125.1 uncultured bacterium | reverse complement strand
GGTGCAGCCGGGTTATACCGGCTGCATCAGTCCGATGGTCTGGAACCGGTGCAGCTGCTGGTCGCCTCGGTGACATTGACCCTGTTCCTGCCGTGCGTGGCCCAGGCGATGATGATGATGCGCGAACGGGGCTGGCGCACCACGCTGGGTATCGCCGCGGTGATCGTACCGGTCGCGTATACCACGGGTTGGTTTATCAACACACTGGTGCGCCTGTTGAGGCTGCCGCTATGAGATGCGCCTACTGCCGCAAAGACTTCACACGCGAAGATGCAGACGCCGCTTGCGGACAGTGCGGCCTGTTTGGCGGCTGTCACCTGGTGAAGTGCCCGCATTGCGGGGCCGAACAACCGGAGGAGCCTCGCATGGTGAGTTGGCTGCGTGACCGGCTTCAGCGCCGGCACCGGCATGGACGTCAGAGCCACAGAGTCGCCTCCGGTACTCCGGAGGCATCACCGGTCATGCCCGGCATCCTGCCGCTCAGCGCACTGACTGTGGGTGAAGCCGGGTTCATCGCCGAGTTGCGGCTGCCTGATGACGATACATCCAGAAAGCTGATGTCGCTTGGACTGCTGCCTGGTGTCCGCGTCAAGGTTGTCCAGCGGCAACCCATGACGGTGGTCCAGGTGGTGTTCAGCCAGATCGCTTTGGACCGCACCTTGGCCAGCGCGATCTGGGTGCACCCGGACATTGAGAGCTAAGGCGCATCCCATGCATGGAGGGGACACGTGAGCCGTCGCGCGCAGCTCCGGAACCCTTCTATAGCTGTTGGTTTCTGGACGGTGCGTCGTCTGTTACATACCGTGATGCTGTTCTGGGGACTGGAGCAACTCCATGACGCGTTAACCACGGTTTCAGCCGACACCACCTTCTTGCGGCAATGGTGGTGGTGGCTGGCCCGGATGGTCAATGGTGTTTGGCTCTTCCGTTTCGGCGTTACGGGCGTGGTGAAAGACACGGATGACATACAGGCGCGGTCACTCGGTCGCTGGACTGGGGTCTGGTGGTGTCTCGGATTGACGGCGGTATGGCAGGACTGGCAGATCGCTCCACCGTTGTATATGGCCCGACAAGCCATCGCGTTACACGCGCTGGAGATCACCGGCCTGTTCGCGGCGGTACAGGTTGCCGTGGGGTGGCTCCGGCAGACCCGTACGCTGCACGCTCCGGCAATCTGGCTGGCTGTATTAACCCACCTGACACCCGCAGCGCTGGTGCCGCAGCAGGTCTCCACCCTGATCATGTCTGTGTCCCAGCACGCCCCGGTTCCCGCAGTGATCTGGCCGATGACCGCCGCAGGTGTGCTGCTGGTCACATCCGTGGCCCTTGTGTTGATGGGCAGATCACCGACAGCATGCGTGTTGGCCATGCTGGCGTTACTTGCCCACTTGACGTCACGAGTCTGGATGGATCTGATCCAACTGACGACGACCGCATCGGGCGCAGGCAACTCTTGGGCTGTCATTGTGCATCTGGTTTATGTCTGCGCTGCTGCGGGCCTGATGATCGCCCTGTTGAGGCGCACGCAACGCATGTATTGACAGATAGATCGAAATCTGAGAACATAGGCTACATCCTGTTCAGGAAAGGAGAGCCTCATGAAACTCACAGGATTGACAGTCGGAGTCATCATACTGGCGGCCGGCGTATGGGTGTTTTCCGGTTGCGGTACATCCAGCAGTACTAACTCCGGCGGCGACATCGGCGCTTGGCGTAACATCAATCCCGGCGACCGTTGGAGCTACACACTGACCGGTATCATCAACGGCAATCCCATAGCGGGCGCCGCACAGGCACGCGCAGGCCAGGTAAACATCGGTGGTACGGTACACCGGTACTGGCAGTTGGTGACCCCCACCAACAGCCCCACCGAAGGCGAGCGCTGGACGATGTTCTACCGGCAAGACGCCAACGGCGACTTCTTCATCACCGGACTGGATACGACCGTGGGGCCGTTCAACCAGGATCCTGACCTCGACGCTGTGACCAGCGGAGGCGGCAGCCTGCTGGTGGGTAATGTCAACCAGTTGGCTGGCAGGGATAACTACCAGTTCGCTGGAACCGCCACCGAGCATGAGGGGTTCGGCGGCGACTTCGTCCGCACAGGACGTGACGACCGCGTGATTGGCGGACGCACTTATAAGTGTTATCGCTACACCGGTTCGATGTGGGTCTACCGGTCTACAGGCAACCCCGGTTACAGCATCAACATGGTGTTGTGGCTATGTCCCGAGATCGGCGGATTCGCACGCGTGGAGGTGGCAAGCGCGGTACCGACCAATCCTTGGCAGTTCATCTACCAGATCGCCGGCACACCCTGAGGGGTAACCGATATATCTCGCATCAACGCCTCGGCGCAGGTCCTTGCCGACGCCGGGGCGTATTGTTGTCGGACGCCTCAGACGCCTGTTGCGCCAAATGTGCGGTCGATGATCAAGTAATCGAACAGAGTGACCGCACCGTCGCCATCAAGATCGGCCATGGCATCCGCCGTGCCGAACGCCCCGTCCAGCACCAGATAGTCGAACAGCGTCACCGCGTTATCGCCATCAGCGTCGCCGTTCACCAGACTGAAGTTCACCGTGGCCGTACCGCTGCTGATATCCACACCTGATACCGAAGCGCGCAGCCAGTGACTGGCCTTCATCTGCACCGTGAGCGGGCCGGTCAGTGATGTACTGGCCGACCATGCCCCGGATGATGAGAGAGCAATCGATTGGGTTTCGACGCCACCGAACGAATCACGCAGCGTCACCTCCGCCGGAACCGTCGCAGATGGCCGGAATGCGTAGTCTTGCAGCGTGACTGTGCCGGATAGTGTCGCACCGGGCACAAACACCCGTACCGTTTGCGTGGCGGGACGAAAAACATCGTTAACATCCGCAGCAACAAACGTTGTCCAGTCCGGGCCATTGCCGCCATTCCAGAGAACGATATCAGCGGACTGACCGCGCTGCAGTCCGGCCGCACGGAACCGGATCGACCCGACTCGCAACGGGTTTACCGCCGGATACCCGACCGTGTCGGCATGCGCCATCCGTACTCCCCACGGACGCAATCCCGGCCCGGTGCTGTAGAATCCGCCGGTCATCACATAGTGATATCCCCAAAGCGGCACGTCGACCGCGTTAGCCAGCGTGCCATCCATCTCCAGCGGACTGGCCAGAGGTATGGCGGATTGCGCAAGCGTGTCGGTCTGCGCCCAGCCGATGCACACTTCCACTGCGCGAGCCGTTACGGGTCCCTGCATCCACACGCTGAGCTCAAACACACCGTTGGTTGTGGTCTGCACCGCCGTCACCGGTGGCGCTTTCGGATCACGTATGGTGGTGAACCAGAGGTTCCATGTAGATTGCGCGCTGGCCGGCACAGCTGACCAAGCACACCAGAGGGCTATTACAAGCAGAACCAGTCGTCGCTTCATGGCGAACTCCTGTCAGTAATCGCGAAGCAGTACCCTGCCGGCACGCGCAACAGGCTGACCATCGGTCCATACCGTTACGCCGTCGATCCACACGTGTTGCACGCCGACCGCCAGTTGGTGCGGCCGGTCGTATGTGGATGTATCCAAGATGGTTTTCGGGTCGAATAACACCAAGTCGGCCCGGTAACCTGGAAAGATGATACCCCGATCTTTAAACTGCAGGCGTCGCGCCGGCAGCGAGGTCATGCGCCGGACGGCCTCCTCCAGTGTCAATAACTGACGCTCACGTACATACCGTCCGAGTATGCGGGCGAATGTCCCGTAGAAACGCGGATGCGGTCTGTCAGAAGCTGACGGCCCCAACGGATCCACACCAGCCCCATCCGACGCGACCATGGTCCATGGATCGGCCAATACCTGCTGAACATCCGGTTCGCGCATTTGAAAGCGCAGCGCGCTTACGAAGCCGTGCTCCAGCGCCAACAGGCGACAGGTGGCCCGTATTGGGTGCATCCCCAGATCAAGCGCCAGCTGCAACACAGTCTGCCCCTGCCACTCCCTGTGCCCGCGAGCGGAGGCGATCACCACGCGCGACCAAGCCGAGTCGTCACCGGTTGACTCCAGTTCGGGAAAATCACGGATCACTTCGTGATACACACGATCGACTATTGAAGGATCATTCAGGCGCGCGACCATCATGTCCTGTCCGTCGGCGTGTATCCAGTTGGGCATCCAGCCGGCTGCCAGTGATGTCATATAGGCTGTATACGGGTACACATCGGTGCTGACATCCATGCCTTCATCACGGGCCTGCCGCATCATCTCCAGCGTGGTATCCAGCAGCCCCCATGCTTGTTCGCCATCGGCTTTGTGGTGTGACGCTTGCACCGCTATACCGGCGGCGCGCCCGATCGCCAGCGCTTCGTTCAACGCCTCAACCAAACCGCGCCCCTCGTCGCGCAGATGCGTCGCATAAAACAGGCCGTTCGCTGCGGCGATGCGCGCCAAGTGGATTAACTCATCGGTGGCAGAGAACTGCCCCGGGGGGTACTCCAACCCCGTAGAAAACCCGTGACAACCATCCGCAATCGCCTCTTCCAACAACCGCTGCATTTCAGCCATCTCAACGGTATCCGGTTGGCGATCCGTCAGTCCCATCGCCCGCTTTCGTATCGGGCCATGCGCCGCCAGCGGGACGATATGCGTACCTAGTCCAGGTTCGGATATCCGTTCATGGAAACCGGCAAACCGCCCGCCCCAGTCTGCGCGCAATCCATACGGAGCCAGCCACTTGTGTTCGAACTGAAAACGGGTGTCATCCAGAACCTGCCCAAGGGCGATACCGCAGTTCCCCACCACCTGAGTGGTGACGCCTTGCGCCAGCGCAGACACCTGCCCCGGATTGATCAACACGGAGAGATCGGAATGGGTATGGATGTCGATGAAACCCGGTGATAAATAGGCGTTTGCGGCCTGTACAGTCTCTGTGGCAGTCCACTCGTCCAGCGCACCTACGGCCTCAATACGGCCCGCGGAGACGGCGACATCGGCTGTGTACGCTTCAGCCCCGGTACCATCCAGAACACGGGCCTGACGTATCAGAAGCTCGCAGTCAGCCACCGGTTGGCTCCTGAAGCACCTCAACTGGTTCCCCCTGGGCTTCCGCTGACGCACTGCGCTCTAAATGATCGGTGGGTTCGGGCAAGCATCCGCGCTCTTCGGCGGCCACGACCGCTGTCAATGCGGCCAGCGCCACTTCCACCTGCTCTGCGTCCGGCTCGCGCGTACTCAACGCCTGGGTGGCCATCCCTGGCGCCAGCGCAAAGCGAAGCCATCGGGTATTCCGCATGCGCCCCGCCAGACGGATGACCTCGTAGGCGATGCCGGCGACCACGGGTAACAGCACCAAGTGCATCGGCACGCGAATGTAAGCCGGCGGACGTCCGAACAATGAAAACACCAGAATGCTCAGCAGCAAGACGACCACCACGAAGGATGTCCCGCAACGGGGATGGATCCGGCTCTGCGACATGGCCGACTCCACCGTGAGCGGCTGGCCCAGTTCCATGGCGTTAATGCACTTGTGTTCGGCTCCGTGATACGCAAACACGCGGGCGATCGCCTCCATGCGGCCCACAACGGCGATGTACGCCACAAAAAACGTGATCCGAACCAGCCCGTCCAGCACGTTCAAACCGGTGGCATGGCGCCAAGGCAATAAACCGGTGATCAGCGTGGGAAGTATCACGAACAGCCCGATACCCAACGCCAACCCCAGCACCAAGGTGCCGCCTACGGCCACGTCGTTCAGGCGCTTCGTACGTTCCGACTGACCTTCCTGTTCGATCTGCAGATCAGCGCTGTACTTCAGTGCGCGGATCCCCAGCGTCATCGCATCAATCAAGGCGAAGCCGCCTCTCAGAAACGGTCTCTTCAGCCAGCTGAGCCGGCCCAGCCATCCGGCCTCGACGTCCTCAAGGTGTACATCAATGGTTCCGTCCGGTTTACGACAGGCGACGGCGAAGAAGCGGGGCCCCCGCATCATCACGCCTTCGACGACTGCCTGACCGCCATAAGGAACGTACTGGCGTTCTGTGTTCATCGGCTCCTCCAATGTTTGGACACATCAGACAGGCCGGCAGATGCAAAAAAAGGACGAACCACCGAGATGGTCCGTCCTGTTACGACCTGGTAGATCCGGTTCAGCTGCCCTGCATGCCGTATTTGCGCATGAACTTCTCCACGCGACCCGCCGCATCAACGATCTTCTGCTTGCCGGTGAAGAACGGGTGGCACTGGGAGCAGATTTCCACCGTGATCTTGTCGGACATGGAATGGGTCTCAAACGTGTGCCCACAGGCGCACTTGACGGTGCAAAGCTTGTATTTGGGGTGGATGTCTGCCTTCATCGAATATCAGCTCCTGAGCGTTATCGCCTGGGTCGGCTGGCAACAGACCGGCGCAAGTTGTATTATACCACGACCTGAAAAGCCAAGGTCGGGCGCAGTCTGTGACCGCGCCCGACCGGCATCTGACATCTATCTGCCGGTTACCGCACCAGCAGATTGTAACCGGTTTCGCCGTGCTGCGTGATGTCCAGACCTTCCAGTTCTTCGTCTTTCCGCACCCGCAGTCCCATGATCGCATCCAGCACTTTGAGGATCACGAACGTAACCGCTGCGGCGTATACCCAGGTCACCGCTACGGCGATCAACTGCGCGCCCAAGCCGCCCCAGTTTCCACCGATCACACCGGATGTGATATCCGGGTTCACCGCGGTCGTGGCAAACACGCCCGTCAGAATGGCGCCCAGTGTACCACCGATGCCATGCACGCCGAATGCGTCGAGTGCGTCGTCATAACCGGCTTTGGTCTTGAAGTTCACTGCCAGATAGCAGATCACGCCGGCCAGCAACCCGATGAACAGGGCCGGCATCGGGGCCACAAAACCGGACGCAGGGGTGATCGCCACGAGCCCTGCCACACATCCGGATGCGGCGCCCAGTGCGCTGCCACGACCGTGCTTCAGTCGCTCGATCAGCAGCCAGCCCAACGTGCCGCCGGCGGAAGCGATGTGTGTGACCACAAACGCTGAAGTGGCCAAGCCGTTACTGGCAACCGCGCTGCCTCCGTTGAAGCCGAACCAACCGAACCAGAGCAGACCCGCGCCTGCGACTGTTAACACCACGCTGTTGGGTAGAATCGCCTCCCGGCCGTAACCCAGCCGCTTGCGCAGCAGTATCGCCGCAACCAAGGCCGAGACACCGCTGCTGATATGCACCACCGTGCCGCCGGCAAAGTCCAGCGCACCCAGTTTTAACAGCCAGCCATCCACGTTCCACACCCAGTGAGCGATCGGCGCGTAGACCAGGGTATTCCACAGGAACACGAACACCACGAAGGTGCCGAACTTCATCCGCTCAGCCACGGCGCCGCTGATCAGCGCGGGGGTGATGATGGCGAACATCATTTGAAACGCCATGAACACCAATTGGGGAGTGGTTGACGCATAGTCGGCACTCGGCGCTTGGCCTACTCCCCTGAGAAATGCCATGCTCATGTCACCGATCAGACCACCTTTGGATGGCCCAAACGCTTGCGAATAGCCGATGGTTACCCATTGCAGAGTGGCTACAGCCAGAGCGGCGAAACTGTACATCATGGTGGACAGCACGTTCTTGTGACGTACCATTCCGCCGTAGAACAACGCCAACCCCGGGGTCATGAGCATCACCAGGGCCGTGGAGACCAGCAGCCAGGCGGTGTCGCCTGTGTCAATCGCGGGCGCTTCTGCAGCCGCCGCGGGTAGTGAGCCCAGAAAACTCAGTGAAATCGCCAGGGGCAACGCCCTGTGCCAAGCAAAAAAACGACGCATGGTCAGCCTCCCTCATGTCGCGTCTTGAACTGACCGTCCGGTCTGTCCCTTCGCTGATCGCCCGGTCTGGCGATCTGGGAGGCGTCTCTGCGCCGTCACTAAGGTACTGCGGAGTCCTTAGCTGTCAACAGTATACCGCACCTGTACGGTGAATGCCACCCATACTGTGTCGATATTCACAAATGGAACCGCCCCGGGACAGACGACACCCGGGGCGGCGCACAGCGATCAACTGCCTGCGGACAGCCGCTGTACAATCATCGGCAATATGCCGCCGCTCAGCAGATAGGTGACCTCGGCCGGTGTATCAATGCGCGCCAGCGCGGTGAAGCGTACCGTCCCCTTCGCGGATCGCGCGACGACGGTAAAGCGCATGCCCGCGGCCGGTTCACTGTCAGGTAACAGATCCAACTGTTCCGAACCATCCAACCCCAGCGACGCGGCCGACTGACCATCCAAGAACTGTAATGGAAGGATCCCCATGCCGACCAGGTTGCTGCGGTGAATACGCTCGAAGCTCTGGGCCAGTACTGCACGGACCCCCAACAACGCGGGCCCCTTAGCGGCCCAGTCACGGGAACTGCCCGTGCCGTATTCCCGCCCGGCAATAACCACCAGCGGTACGCCCTCCGCGGCGTAACGCATCGCCGCGTCGTAGATACTCATCGTATCCCCTGAGGGTTGATGCCGTGTCACTCCACCCTCCACACCGGGAGTCATCAGGTTCTTCAATCGGATATTCGCGAAGGTACCCCGCATCATCACGTGGTGATTACCCCTGCGGGAGCCGTAGCTGTTGAAGTCACGTGGCGATACCCCCAGCTCCTGCAGGTAACGTCCTGCAGGGCTATCCATGGCGATACTGCCGGCTGGCGAGATGTGATCGGTGGTGATGCTGTCACCGAACACGGCCAGCACCCGCGCACCGTCCAAGCGGAATGACACCGGACGGGTTTCGCAGAACGGAGGCGCCTGGATGTACGTGGATGTCCGGTCCCATTGGTACAACTCACCGGCAGGACTGTCCAGATTGCGCCATTCCTCGCTGCCTTCGAACACCGATGCATAGGCGCTGGCATACAGCGACTTCGATACGACCTTGGCGACGGTGTCTGATATTTCGGCGTCAGAGGGCCAGATATCGCGTAAATACACGGGCTTACCGGACGCATCGCAGCCCAACGGGTCGGTGTTCAGGTCTATCCGCACCGATCCGGCAAGGGCGTACGCCACGACCAGCATGGGCGACGCCAGGTAGTTGGCGCGTGTATGCGGATTCACACGGCCCTCAAAGTTGCGGTTACCGCTCAGCACCGATGCGGCCACGACGCCTCCCTGCTCAATCGCCTCCGCGATCGAAGCATCCAGCGGGCCGCTGTTGCCGATGCATGTGGCGCAGCCGTAACCGACCACATGGAAACGCAGCGCCTCCAGGCTCTCCAACACGCCGGCAGCCGCAAGGTATTCGGTGACAGCCCGTGATCCCGGCGCCAGACTGCAGCGCACCCAGTCCTTAGCAACAAGCCCCCGCTGTACGGCGTTGCGCGCCAACAACCCGGCGCCGACCATCACCGAGGGGTTGCTGGTATTGGTGCAACTGGTGATGGAGGCGATTACCACATCGCCGTGTCTCAACGAATAGTCGGCGCCGGCCACCGGTTGTGCAGCAGCGTCGTCAGCCAGTCCGTAACCCCGCTCCGCGACAGGAGCGGTCAGCGCCTCGGTGAACCGCTGCGGCATTGCACGCAGCGGCACGCGATCCTGAGGGCGCTTGGGTCCGGCAAGCGAAGGTTCTATCGTTGACAGATCAATAACGACGATGTCGGAGTATTCGGGTTCGGGAGCATCCGCTTCCCGATACATTCCTTGCGCCCGGAAGTACCGCTCCGCCAGGGCCACTGTCGGCTCCGGTCTGCCAGTGAGACGCAGAAAGGCGAATGTCTCGGCGTCAACCGGAAAATAGCCCATGGTAGCTCCGTACTCCGGCGCCATGTTGGCAATAACCGCGCGGTCCGCCACCGGCAGTTTCACCGCGCCATCGCCAAAGAACTCTACAATCCGCCCCACAACACCGCGCTGCCGCAGGGCCTGTGTCACGGTCAACACGAGATCGGTTGCGGTTACCCCCGGACGTAACGAACCGGTCAGACGGCAGCCGATCACTTCAGGAACGGCCATCACAATCGGCTGTCCCAGCATGGCGGCCTCAGCCTCAATGCCTCCCACACCCCATCCGGGAACGCCCAGGCCGTTGATCATGGTCGTGTGCGAGTCTGTACCCACCACGGTGTCCGGATAGACCAGGTCGCCTTGCTCAGTGGTCATGACATGCACCAACGGCGCGATGTACTCCAGGTTGATCTGGTGGATGATCCCGGTACCCGGCGGCACGATCCGCAAATTGGTGAAAGCGCTCTGCGCCCACTTTAGGAACGCATACCGTTCATGATTGCGTTCGAATTCACGTTGCACATTGGCGCGCACCGCGTCTGAGCGCCCCGCTTCATCCACCTGCAGCGAGTGGTCAATGATAAGATCCACAGGCACCAAAGGGTTGATCCGAGCCGGATCGCCGCCCGCGGCAGCCATGGCGTCACGCATCGCAGCCAGGTCTGCCACCGCCGGCACGCCGGTGAAGTCTTGCATAACCACCCGGGCGGGGGCAAAGACGATCTCTTCGCCGATGCGGTCCGGCCCCCAGAAGGCCAGCGCCTCCACGCAGCGCTCATCGGCCTGCCCGAGCGCACAGGTACGTACGGCGTTCTCAAGCAGCACCCGGATGGAGTACGGCAGGCGTTCCAACCGAAACCCATCGAGTGGCAACGCGTTCAGCCGGTATGCCAGTGTATGGGGTTCGTTGTGATCAAGGGCTTGGGGCGTATATCGAGGCTGCTGCACGGTTAGTCTCCCAGTCGCGCTGCTTGCATCAATGCGTCACCGATACGCAGCGTGTATTTGTTAATCGCTTACATTTTACAGGAGACAGGCGACGTATCCCGGTTTGTCGTGTGACGCCTGATAGCCAGCCAGATATAATAGGTTGTTGATGTACGATCGGCGCGTGAGGTCGGGGTTGCCGGGCGATCTGTCTGGCGCCGCCACCGCGCGATCCGCGGTCACCGCCAATCAGCTCAGGAGCGTGTCACGCATGCGCATCAAAGAGGGTGAACAAGCGCCTAACTGCCGTCTGTTGCGTCCGGACGGTCAGGCCGTCACGCTGTCGGAACTGTTGCAAGGCGGCATGTTGTTGCTGGTGTTTCAGCGCCACCTGGGATGTCCGTTTGCGAAACGCAGCTTTCACCTGCTGAACAGGTATTACAAGATGCTGGGTGACCGCAAGGTCAATCTCGTCTCAGTGGCGCCCGCGGAGCCCTCACAGATATCCCAGTTCTGTTCGAGAAACCGCATCTGGACGGAATGCCTGTGTGACCCGGACGGGTCCGCGGCGAAGGCGTTCGGCGTACGGCGGGCCAACCCTTTGGATCTGCTGCACCCGGGATGCCTTTGGCAGGGCGCCAGACAGACCCTGCGGGGCAATCTGCCGTCAGGTATCATTGGTGACCCGACGCGCATGATGGCCGCTTTCGGTATTGATACCGATGGAACCGTGTTTCTGGCGTGGCGGGCCAGACATATGGGCGACCTGCCCAACTACCCTTGGCTGGTCAATGAGTATGATGCGTACCGCGACGATGCAGCCGCCGACGACACGCCTCGAGTTTCCAACGGTATGACGGATCGCTCCGTTGGGTAGACAGCCCATCACGGGTAGAATCCCATTGGCCAGTCACCAGCCTTCCGGTGACTGATCATCAACTCATTCAGGCGTGTCGATCTGTATGGACACCCGACGGACTGGCCAGTTGGCCGTATTCCGTAGTGTTTGGTATACTCAACAGGCCGGTTTTTCGGGGTACGTATGCCCTGCCCTGTCGCCTGCGTGCGACGGTGCCCCGGGGCCTGACTTACACACACGCTATTCGAGGTTTTCCATGTCACTGCAACAGATAATGGACGCGGTCGAGAAAGACCAGCTCAAGGCCGATCTCCCCGTTTTCCGGCCTGGAGACAACGTACGCGTTCATGCCAAGGTCGTAGAAGGCAACAAGGAACGCATTCAGGTGTTCGAGGGCTTGGTGATCGCACGCAAGCACGGCGGTCTGCGCGAAACGATCACCGTGCGCAAGATCTCCAACGGAGTGGGCGTAGAGCGTACGTTCCTGCTGCACTCGCCGCGCATCGACAAGATCGAAGTGGTGCGCAGGGGTAAGGTGCGCCGGGCCAAGCTGTACTACCTGCGCAGCAAGATCGGCAAGGCAGCTCGAATCAAAGAACTGCGATAGGCTGCAATGAGCGGCTCCTGGGCGGAAGCGCTGGCGGCGATTTCAGTTCCAGCCGTCATACTGGTCTGTCTGTGTATCACCGCAGTGAGACTGGGGTTGTTGGTAGTCAACAACCCCGTTTCTCACTATGTCTCCGAGTTGCTGGAATCGGCTGCGTTGGCCATGGCCATCGTCTTTCTGATCATCCGTCCGTTCATACTTCAGTCTTTCTACATCCCTTCCGGCTCCATGCGACTAACACTGCTGGAACTGGACCGGCTGTTCGTCGACAAGTTCAGTTACAGAATCCATGATCCCGCATTTCGGGATATCGTGGTGTTCAAGGCGCCGCCGCAAGCTGATATCCGCGAAACGGAGTTCATCAAGCGCTGCATCGGCGTACCCGGTGACGTCATTGAGGTGCGTGACGGACAGGTCATCCGCAATGGCGTCAGACTTAACGAACCGTACATTCAGCAGGAACCCTACCGGGACCGTCCCTCCATACCGGAATATGATATGAAGATCGTCGATGGAGTGGTGTACTCCACCAGCCCCAACGGGGTGATGTATATCAACCACGATCCCGTCGACCCAGCCACAGAAGCCCAGATCCGGCGTGCCCCGGCCGGTCCGATACCGCCCGGCATGTACCTGATGTTGGGTGATAACCGGAACGACAGTAACGATGGACACTGCTGGGGATTGTTGCCTCGCAATCGGGTGGTGGGTCGCGCTTGGTTCCGATTTTGGCCTCTATCGCGAATCGGCCTGGTTCACTGAGCCATCGGGCCGGCATCGACGAAGCCGGCCGGGGCTGTCTTGCCGGTCCGGTGGTGGCCGCCTGTGTCTGGTTGCCCGAGGGTATAGACCACCCCCTGTTGCGCGACTCCAAACGGTTGACTCCAGCTCAGCGTGAGCTCATGTTCCAATGGATCCGCGATCAGGCAATCGCGATCGGTGTGGCCGAAGCCACCGCGGAAGAGATCGACCAGATCAACATCCTGCAGGCGACCTTATTGGCGATGCGCCGCGCCGCCGAGATGATGGGCCCGAAGCCAACGGGCGGATACATAGTGGACGGCCTCCACTCCCCTGCCGGCCTCGATCCGGTCATCGCTCTGCCGAAAGCGGACGACACCGTCCCTGCTGTCAGCGCCGCATCAATCATCGCGAAAGTGACCCGCGATCGTATGATGCCCGCAGCCGATGCTCGCTGGCCGGGTTACGACTTTTCCAGGCACAAAGGGTACGCCACACGGCAGCACCGGCAGGCCATTCAGCAGTTAGGGCTCAGTCCTTGGCATCGCCGAAGTTTCTGGCATCCTCACCCCAGTTTATTCGGAGACCCGCCGGATGCTTGACCGTCACCATCTGGCCCGACGCGGAGAAGAGATCGCAGCACGCTACCTGGAGCAACAGGGATGTAAAGTGCTGCACCGCAACTGGCGGATACCGCACGCGGAAGTCGACATCATTGCACAGCACCGCAGCGAACTGGTGTTCATCGAGGTGAAAACCTTGCGCCGTTCCGGGCTCCGCACCCCCGCGGAAGCCGTAACCCCACGAAAACAGGCCCGCATACGGTCGGCAGCCGCTGCGTTTCTCGGCTTCTTCGCTCCGGAAGCGATCTGCCGGTTCGATGTGATAGAAGTATGGTGTGATGACACGTCAACGCGCATAAACTGGATCATCGATGCGTTTTAAGCTCACAAACGCCACGTGTGTATGCGGAGGTATCCCATGAACCAGTCACGGAAGCGTCTTCAGGATGCGCTCTCCCATCGCCAACCTGACCGCATCCCGCTGGATCTCGGCGGAACAGCAGTGACCGGCATGTCGGTCAGCGCGGTCTATGCATTGCGTCAGGCCTTGGAACTCGACCCTCCCGGTACGCCTGTGAAAGTGGTGGAACCCTTTCAGATGCTGGGAGAGATCGGCGAAGATCTGAAACAGCGCCTGGGTGTGGATATCGAAGGGATCAGCGGTACACGCACATTGTTTGGCTTCCCCAACACGGGATGGAAGGCATGGACGACATTCGATGGAACACCCGTTCTGGTGCCAGAAGGGTTCAACACCGATCCGGAGCCGGACGGCAGTATCTGCCTCTACCCGGAGGGCGACAAGACAGCATCACCAAGCGGACGCATGCCTCGAGGCGGATGGTACTTCGACGCCATCTGCCGCCAAGCCCCCATCGACGATGACGCATTAAGCGTCGCTGACAATACCTGTGAGTTCTCCCCCATCACGGACGAGGAATTGACCTGGTACTCGCAAGAGGCGGAACGCGCCCGCGCCACCGGCCGCGGCGTCATCGCCAGTTTCGGGGGCACCAGTTTCGGCGACATCGCCTTGGTGCCGGCCATGTGGATGAAGCAGACGCCCGGCATCCGGGACGTCGAGGAATGGTATGCCAGCACGGTAATCCGAAGAGACTATGTATATGCGGTGTTTGAGCGGCAATGCGCAATCGCACTGCAGAATCTGGAGCGTCTCCAACGCGCGGTCGGTGACGCTGTCGACGCTGTGTTTGTCACCGGAACCGACTTCGGCACGCAGAACGGGCTGTTCATCAGCCGCCGCGCCTACCGCGATCTGTTCATGCCCTTCCACATTGAAGTGAACCAGTGGGTACACCGTCACACATCGTGGAAGACATTGATCCACTCCTGCGGTGCCGTGGCGGATCTGATACCGGATTTCATCGAGGCCGGATTCGACATCCTGAACCCTGCGCAGACTACGGCCGCCGGTATGGACGCCCAGTCGCTGAAACAACGGTATGGCGATCAGATCACCTTCTGGGGCGGGGGTATCGATACGCAGAAGACACTGCCGTTCGGTACGCCGGCACAGATCGCCGATGAAGTGCGCCGGCGCATCGAGGTATTCGGCGCCAATGGCGGATTTGTGTTCAACACAGTACACAACGTCCAGGCCGGCACACCGGCAGCGAACCTGATCGCGTTATACGATACGGTAAACGCCTTCCGCTAGTCTCCGTATGGGGCGGGGAAGCCTGCTTCCTCGCCCGCGATAGGCCCGTAATTGTAAGCTTTCGTTAAGGTTACCCCGCGTGCGTTAAGACTCCAGTAATGGTAGGGTAAGATGGTGTAAACTTTTTCGAAAGCAGGCAACTACGGGCATGTCCCTTACATCTTTTCTCAAGCGCATGCAAACGCGCGACAACGCATTTCACGAACTGCTGACACAGCAAGCCGACAAGGCTTACGAAGCCGCTACCGAATTCCAGAAGCTCTCACAGGACTTCAACCGGGTCGACTACTACCGCAAGCGCATCGCCGAGATCGAACACGAAGCGGATCAGCTGCTGCATCAGCTGGCCAACCGCATCGACTCCACCTTTGTGACGCCTTTGGACAAAGAAGACCTGCGTTCACTGAGCAACGGACTTGATGACATCACCGATCACATTGAGTCCACCGTGGCGCGCATCGGCATCTACCATATCCGCCAAAGTCGGCCGGAACTGGACCATGTCACCGGACTGCTGGTGGAGTGCACCGGATACACGCGCGACGCGGTGGCCGGCATGTCGGTGGTGAACCATCGCGCCGATATGCACGACACCATCGTGCGTATTCACGACGTGGAAGAGCGCGGCGACCAGGCCTATCGCAAGGTTTTGGAGGACATACTGTTCAACGATCCGCAGACGGCTGGCGACTACCTCTCCTTCTTCCGATGGAAAGAGGTTTTTGACCGGGTCGAGTTGTCTCTGGATGCGTGCGAAGACGTGGCCAACATGATCGAGAGCGTGCTCATCAAATATGCCTGAGACCACGCTGCTTGTTGTCCTGATCGTCTGTTTCGCTCTGGTTTTCGACTACATCAACGGGTTCCATGACACAGCCAACGCCATCGCCACGGTCGTGTCTACCCGTGTGATGCATCCCCGGATGGCGATTCTAATGGCCGCCGGGTTGAACTTCGTCGGAGCGTTAATGTCAACCAAGGTGGCTCACACCATTGCCAGCGGCTTGGTGCATGAAACCGAACGGGGATCCGGTCATCCCGCCTTCCAACTGGTGGTGCTTGCCGCGGTGCTGGGAGCCATCGTGTGGAATCTCATCACGTGGCGTTTTGGGTTGCCCAGCAGCAGTTCACACGCCCTGATCGGCGGGCTGGTGGGCGCCACCATCGTGCATGGCGGTATGGAACTGGTCCAATGGGCCGGACTGAAAGGTAAGGTGCTGTTGCCGCTGGTGCTGTCACCCCTGAGCGGTTTCTTTGTGGGCTTCCTGCTGATGATGCTCATCTACCGGTTGTTTCACAATGCCAACCCGCACCGTGTCGGAGACGCTTTCCGCAGGCTCCAAATCCTCTCCGCCGCGTCCATGGCGTTTACCCATGGCATGAACGATGCCCAAAAAAGCATGGGGATCATCACGCTGGCCCTGTTCTCGGTAGGCATCATCCCGACCGTTGAGGTGCCCAAGTGGGTCATGGTGGCCTGCGCCGTGGCCATGGCGCTCGGTACATCGGCCGGCGGTTGGCGCATAATGAAAACCATGGGCCACAAGATCATCCGATTGGAACCGGTCAATGGATTCGCGGCAGAAACCGCCGCGGCAGCCACTATCTTCATGTCCAGTCATTGGGGGATGCCAGTCAGCACCACGCACTGCATCGCCGGATCCATATTCGGCATCGGCACTGCGAAGCGCTTTTCAGCGGTGAACTGGACGCTGGCCAAGGATATGGTCTGGGCCTGGGTGCTGACGATACCCGCTGCAGGCACAGTCGCCGCTGTCAGCTACCTGATCCTCCGACGGCTTGGGGTGTAATCCCGGAGAATTCTGCAGTTTTCATGCGGAATACCCCGTGTGAACGCTTGTCAACCTGCGGGCCGTCTGGTAACATGGTCCTAACGGCGGCCCGACCCGCCGCAAAACCCTAAGAATTCGAGTGTTTTTGCCGTGCAGACGACGTTGGACAGCGAAGTCACTATTCGCCTATCGCACCGCCGGTATCTCGATATGACTGATCGGGAGGTCATCCAGTGCGCCCAACAGGGCGTGACCTCCGCGTCGGAATACCTGTTGTTCAAGTACCGCAATCTGGTACGCACAAAGGTCAAATCATACTTTCTTCAGGGTGCAGAGCGGGAAGATCTGCTTCAAGTGGGCATGATCGGCCTCTGGCAGGCAATCATTGATTACCACACCGACAGGCCGATCTCCTTCCCTGCCTTCGCCAAAGTCTGTATTCAGCGGCACATCATCACCGCCATCAAAGCGTCCACCCGCCAAAAGCAGGCGATTCTCAACCATTCGCTCTCCCTGGACGCCACGCCTGATGACGATGACTCCGACTGGAACCTATCCGATATCATTCCCAGCGATCCCGAAGACGATCCCGCCGAGCGCCTGGTGCGTTCCGAGGATACCCGCACCCTCCAGTCCTCTTTGCTGGCCATGCTCAGTGACTTCGAGTGGTCAGTCTTGGTACACTACCGGTACGGGAAGTCCTATCGTGAGATCGCCGACTCGCTGCATTGCAAGACCAAATCCGTGGATAACGCGCTCATGCGGATTAAACGGAAAGTCAGCGTACTGCCACTCGGAGATGCGGACCTTCGCGAACTCTTTACCCACAGTTGAGTAACTTCATATCATGACCTTTCAGCAGTTGCTGCTCACTTTGGAGCACTACTGGTCGCAGCACGGCTGTCTCGTGCTGCAGCCATACGATGTCGAAGTGGGCGCAGGTACCAACTCGCCATATACCACCCTGCGAAGCCTCGGCCCCGAGCCGTGGAACGTCGCCTATGTGCAACCCTCACGCCGGCCTGCGGACGGCCGGTACGGCCGCAACCCGATGCGTGTACAGCATTATTATCAGTACCAGGTCATCATGAAACCGTCTCCGGATAACGTGGTGGATCTGTATATGGACAGTCTGCGCGCGCTGGGGATCGACCCGCTGGAACACGACATCCGTCTCGTCGAAGACGACTGGGAGGCGCCCACGCTGGGTGCTGCCGGCGTCGGCTGGGAAGTCTGGCTGGACGGCGCGGAAATTACCCAGTTTACCTTCTTTCAGCAGATGGGTGGTGTCGAGTGTAAACCGGTCTGCGCGGAGATCACCTACGGCCCTGAACGGCTGGCCATGTGCCTGCAAGGCAAGCGCAGCCTGTGGGACCTGGAATGGGCGCACGGCATCACCTACCGGGACGTGGACTTCGAAGCTGAGGTGGATCACAACCACTACAACTTTGAGATCGCAGATACCGATATGCTGTTCCGCATGTTCGACATGTACGAGGCAGAGAGCCGGCGGACCTGTGAGATGGGACGCATCTACCCCGCGTTTGATCTGGCCTTGAAGTGTTCTCACCTATTTAACCTGCTGGATGCGCGCGGCAGCATCTCAGTCACGGAACGAGCCAGTTTCATCAACAGGATCCGGGCGCTTACCCGAAGGTGCTGCTTGGAGCATCTGAAACGGCGTGAGGCGCTTGGCTTTCCGCTGTTGAACACCACAGGCCTCGCCTGATCCGCTCGCGGTTCTGCCGCATCCATGCACGGCGTCCGCGTCGGCTTTCTGACACTCCGGAGAATAGACCATGCCATACCTGGTACTTGAGATAGGCACTGAAGAGATCCCTGTTGGCTCCGCTCCGCTGGCGTTGAGACAACTGGAACAAACGATTCCCGAGCGGCTGAAAGCGTTACGCATCAGCCACGGGGCGTTGTACGCCACCAGCACGCCGCGTCGGTTGATCATTACTATTGATGACGTGGCTGAGCGGCAGGCCGACGTAGTCCGCGAAGTCCGGGGACCCTCGGCCGAGGTGGCGTTCGGTCCCGATGGCTCCCCTACCAAAGCCGCGGAGGGGTTCGCACGCAAGCAGGGCGTCGATGTATCGGCGCTGCGCATCCTGGAGACGCCGCAGGGTCGTTACATCGCCGTCGATGTGCACGACATGGGACGCCCGTCGCTTGATGTACTGGGCGAAGCGTTTGCTGAGGCACTGAAGACGCTGAGCTTTCCGAAGATGATGCGCTGGGGCGACTGCCCCACCCGGTTCGTCCGGCCCGTACGCTGGATTACCGCATTGCTGGATGACGCAGTGATCCCGATGGAGTTCACCGGGGTACGCGCAGACCGGATGACCCGGGGACACCGCTTTCTGGCCCCCGAAGCGGTTGCGGCGCCGCACGCCAGTCAGTTCTTCAGCTGCCTGTCGGAACGGTACGTCATGGCGCATTTTTCCGAACGACGGGCCGCGATTGTCCAACAGTCGAACAAGCTGGCGGATGCGATGCAGGCGCATGTCGTTTGGGACGAAGAGCTGTTGGATGAGATCACCAATCTGGTGGAATACCCCACGGCGTTGATCGGTCAATTCGACCCGGCCTTCCTGGACCTGCCGCGCTGCGTGCTGGTTACCGCCATGAAGAAACATCAGCGGTACCTCCCTCTGGCTGGATCTGATGGCCATCTGCTGCCGGCATTCGTTACGGTGCGGAACGGTAACGATCATCGGATCGACATCGTACGCGACGGGAATGAACGCGTGCTGACGGCCCGGTTTAACGACGCTCGCTTCTTCTTTGAACGCGATCTGACCACTCCCTTCGAACAGTTTGTCAATAAGTTGGATCGGCTGGTGTTTCAGGAAAAGTTGGGCACCATGCGGCAAAAGGCCGAACGTCTGCAGGCGATGGCCATGCAGTGCGGCGGTGAAATGGCCGCCCGCGCCGCTTTGTTGTGCAAGGCCGACCTGCCCACCGAAATGGTCATCGAACTGACGTCCCTGCAGGGGGCTATCGGTGAGGAGTATGCCCGCCGTTCCGGCGAACCCGAGGTGGTTGCGGTGGCGATACGCGAGCACTATATGCCGCGTCATGCCGATGACGCGCTGCCATCGACCGAATTAGGACGGCTGATCGCCATCCTGGATCGTGTGGACACCCTCACGGGCTACGTCGTCACCCAGGGGATTACGCCATCCGGTTCGGCTGATCCGTTTGGACTGCGCCGCGCAGCGACCGGGCTGCTGCAGTTGATCTGTGCGCATACCGCTCCCGTATCCCTGTGGGAACTGGTGTCGTCCGCCACAGACCAGTACGCCGCGCAAGGTATCGATGCGGCCGATTCCGGCCTGGCCGCACTTGATGAACTGATCAGCGCACGTATGGCCTGGTTGTTGGAACAGAACGGCTCACTGCGGCATAGCGATATAGAAGCCTTACTGGCCGAGAGGCAGATTGAGCCACAGGCAATCACCCGACGGGTAGCGTTATACGCGGCGCTTGATACAACCCGCCTTGAACCGGTAACGCTTGCGGCAACCCGTGTACGCAATATCCTGCGCTCGGACGCTGCCGCACAGGTGATCCCAACGCAGCCCTTGCAACGTGCCGATCAATACCTTCATACGGTGGACGCGGGCCGGTTCACCTCAGACGCCGAACGCGACCTGTATGGCGCACTGACCACAGCCATCAAGAACGCCGCAATAGCGGCGGACGAGTCGGCCCTTTGGGCGCAGTTCGATGCGTTGACCGACCCAGTAAACCGGTTCTTCAATGACGTGCTGGTAATGGATGAGGATCCCGCAGTGCGTTCCAACCGGCTCGGGCTGCTGGCGGCTGCCGATGCACTCTACCGGCAGTTCTGCGACTTCAGCAAATTGGTGATCTGACCACCTTGGGGGGCGTCCTGTCGTGCGGACGCCCCTCTCTTCTCAAGTAGTCCTTCGATCGCATGACGCAGGAGACCGGCCTCCCAGTGGCCGTGCGTGCCGCTCTGTCTCCGGCCCTGCAGTCGCGCAATATTCACCCCTGTAGTCTTAGCTGGCGCGGCGTATCCCATATGGCGCTCGGCGGTATTTCTCTCGGAAAACGCTGCGGTCAAATGGCCATACAGACAAATACCCTGTAGAATGCAGACATATACCAGCGATCTTGAGGTTTATATGTCTATGCAACGTTCGCGTCGGTCCAACCAGCAACTGGCTGTACACTATGTGTTAACCGATTCGGTGATCGCGCAGCATACGCGCCGCGAAACAGAGCGGTATGCGGAGTTGATGTTTGGCGCACGAGTGCGACCGGTATCGGATCCGCGGCAGGCCGATCTGGTGCTGGGGATTGCGGGTCGCAGCTCATGGATTGACAAAGCGATCCGTGACGGCAGGCTGTCGTTGCCCACCGGACCTCATGCGGAGCAGGGATACGGCATCGGCCGCAACGGCACAGCCATGGTTGTTGTATCCGTCAGTGACAGCGGGGTGCGGAATGGGTTGTACGCCCTGCTGGAGCACTACGGCGCCAGGTTCCAGATTAATGGGGAGGTGTTGCCGCCCCGTCAGCGTTTCCGTACACGCCCCCTGCGGGATACGCGCGCACCGGCGGTACGGTACCGGGGGTTACTACCGTGGGACAACTTCCTGTGCGGGATGTCCGGTTGGAACCTGGAGGACTACCAGGCTGTAATCAACCGGATGCTGCGCATGCGGCTTAACATGCTGCAGTTTCACTTCTACCCGGGTATGGCATATTTCACCGAAACTGTGGACGGCAACACCGTTCCCCCACTGTATGTGGGGATGCCGGTCGACCGGTTCGACACACGGAACGCTGTAGGCCGTCAGGCGTTTCGGGGCGAGGCGGTGTTTGCCCCGCGCCCATGGGTGGAACATGCCGCAAACCCGCGGGCCGCGGCGGACGCAGTTCAGCGGATGTTCCGTCAGGCTTTGGGATATGCGCGGTCGCTGGGTATACACACCGCGGTGGGTTTCGAACTCATGGAAACCACCGCACCGGGGTTCACCCGTACCGACAAACCCCAGGACAACGGACAAGGTTTGAACTTTATTGATCCCTTGAACCCAGAGAACGTGCGGCGAAATCGCGAACGGCTGGATAGCCTTATCCGCATGTATCCGGACAGCGACACCTGGTGGATGTGGCAGAGCGAAGCGCGCGGCTGGCTGTCTGCAAACGTCGGGCGCGAACCCGGGGCCGCAGCTATGCGGCAAGCGCGCAACCATTGGGCTGGTAATCCGGCGCTCTTGGGAGATATCGACTACGCCGAGATGTTCCTCAGGGTCACGCAGGGCCTCGAACCGGCCGTCCGGAACCGCATCGCTACCGGAGGCTGGAGCATTGAACACCTCTTCCCTGCCTATCATCCGGACGCGCCGTCCAATGTGATCTTCGCGTCCTTGAACAGCTATGAACCCCGCATCGCACTGGCCGACCAGATCGACAGCTTCCGCACCGGCGCCATGGGTCGCCGCACCTGGATGATTGAATGGTGGGAATTTGATGGCAATCAGTGGTTCCCTCAGTTTCGTGCCGGATGGCAGGAGCAGATGTACAAGCGCGCCAGGAAGCATGGCGTCGAGGCGATCACCCTGCTCGGCTGGAAACTCACCGGAGTGGAACACAACATCCGGTACCTGGCCGAGTGGAGTTGGCAGCCCGCTTTAAGTGCGGAGGGGTTCTATACAGCCTATGCGCGCGATGTACTTGGCAGCGCCTCATTGGCGCCTGTACTCTGGGAGATGGACCGTCTGGAACCCGATACACCCGGTGCGACGCCCGGAGACGCACGGCACATGCTGCTGGGCGCTGGATGGATGAGTCTCGTTATTCCGCCGCTTCCCACCACCGCAGCCGCCGCTCAGTCAGCGGAGTGGCGCCGTATGGCTCAGGCCGCTGCAGGTGACCTGTGCGGCGTGGCGGGCCAGACACGGCTGCGCGAAGGAGACATCCGACGGATTGCCCGCCTCAGGCGGGCGCTAGCCGGTGGATCGCCCGCCCAGCGAGACCGGCTGAACACATTGATCCGACGACTGGAGTTTCGCGTTTCGTATCTCGATGCAGTGATCGCGGTGAACCGCTCACTGCTGGCTTTCGACACCGCTGTCCGTGAGGGCGGCCTGACCCAGGGACGGCGCGCCGCCGCACCGCATGCCCGCCACGCGGTGTTGCGGGGTATTCAGGCCGTAGAGCAATACGCGGCGCTCATCGTCGATCGTGGCGATCAGGGAGTGGTCGCACAGTTGAACGAGCAGTTCATCCGTCCGCTGCGGGATCATCTGGCCGCCTGTTCGGACTCCGGCGCTGCCTATGCCCTGGTGGATCTGGCGGCATTCCGGTTGCGAACCGTGCTGGACATCGGCCCGGGAGCGGTCAAACCCTGGCCCAATCGGGATGGTGCGGCATCGTGCCAATTGGTCGAGGAGGCGGGACAGCCCGTGTTTGAGGTTCGTATCGAAGCCGATGGCGCTCCCTATCACTCGATCTGGATATATTCCGAGCCCATCGACCTCGAGTCCTGCCCGTGGCTGGACATGGAGATCCAAACCCGGACAGACCAGCAACTCGCGTTTCTGTTCCAGGCAGGTCCAGGTGACGCATGGTATGCGTTGAACATTGTCGGCCGTGCGACGCTGTACGGCAGTGTCGATCAACTGATCGATATTGGCAGCGACGACTGGCGGCGCGTTTCGTGGGATCTGCAACGCGCCGTGCGTGATCGGCTGGGTGCTGACATACGCACGATTGATCGCCTGATACTGGGTTGTTGGAGTACGCCAGTACAACCCATCACCGCCCGTTTCCGCCGGCTGCAGCTGGGGACGCGCAATCTGCTGGACTAGGAGAGGCCTGATGACAACCATACTCGCCGTGGCCGGACTGCTGCTGCTCGTGGCGGGAGTCTCCAACGCGGAACCACCCAAACCCATGCTGCAGTACACCGCACTCTCAGACGCGGCACGCGTCGCGGGAACATTGCATCAGTACGATCAGGCGCCTCAGCGTTCGGGCGCGCTGCAGTTGGACGCGCATCGAATGACCTGGTCGGTGCCGCGGAAAGTCCGGGCGTATGATATGGCGCCGATCCGTATACAGCTTGATCAGGCGCCCGGCGGACGGATCGCGGTGGAAGCGGTGTCTTTTGAAGACCCGCGACGCACAAAAGGCGCCCCCTTGCATGACATGGCGATCCCAGGCAAGATGCAGGTTCAAATCACGTACCAGGGCAGTCTGGCGGCTGATATGGACCATGAGTCCTACATTCCGTATTCACCAGATCCGTATGCCGCGCCAAACACAACGATGAACCTGCGTCGCGATCGGAAGGTGCGTTCAGGATCCGTGCGTCAGGCCGAAGCGGTCTGGTTTCACTTCAAGATAACCAACACAGGAGACACGATCCTGGACCCGGAGGGCTTCGGCGCATCGTCGGCATACACTTGGATCGAAAAATTGCGTGATGATGGCACTGTGGAATGGCGGGCGAACACGGTCAATCAGTACGAACGGTGCCGCAGTTATGTGTACCCCGGAGAGTCGTTTGATCACTGGGTGAACTTCTACTGCCCCCAACTGGGGGGCAAGTACAACCGCGGATTGAGTGAGGGTGAATACCAGGTTCACTTCTCACTGCTGAGACGCTACCATGATACGTACAACTGGGGGTTGAACATATGGCACGGCGCCGAGTATGCACGCCTCACCGTGCCGATTGCCGTCACAGCCAAACCGAAACAGACACCTGTCAACGCCTGCTTCACGCAGCCGGAACCCGGCCTTCACCTGCCAGGTTACATCGATCAGTTTGAAGAGTTCATGACGTCGTTCCGTGTCTACCCGGACACGGAGACACCAACGCGCCGTTCCGAGACGATCTATCTGCAAGTCGCACCATGGACAACGCATGTCACGCTGAAACTGGTGCAGGCTCCCGGGAAGATCCGCACTGTCGCCGTCCCGATCGAGATCGACCCGTCGTCTCTGGCGATCGCGCCCAATCCGCGGAACAACATGGTCATCACCCGTCCTGACGGTCGCGAAGAGGCGGCGTTCGTCGCGCAGGCCATGCCCGGAATGCGGTTGGGATTCCAGTTAGGCCCATGGCCGGAACGCCACATGCGCGCGGAAGCGCGCCGCATGAAGCAGGCGGGAATCAACGTTATCGTCAATACATCCGGGGGATGGCACACCGCAGAGCTGACCGGCAGAGAAGGCGCTGAGATGCACAGCATGTGCTACCGGTATTGGTACGACGTGATCGTACGCGAACTCGGGTTCAAACTGATGGGATGGTCGGTGTATCCGCCGTCCAGTCCGGGCTGGTACAGCACAGCCGAACGTCTGCTGGGTCGACCGCTGAATCCCTCGATGGCCCCCAGTACCTATGGGGGTCACGCTGGCGTGGACATGGGCGACCCGGCTGTGCCCGAGATGATCGCCGCCTGGGCCATCCACCAGTACCGCCGTTGGGGCGACCTGTGGTTCCAAACACGCGACGGCCGCATCTTTGTGGATATCGAAGACTCCTGGGGTTGGATGCGTGACGATATCAATATCCGGTACACATCCGGTCCGCTGGCTTGCGCCCGTTTTCGAACATGGCTGCAGTCCCGCTACAGTACGCTGGAAGCGCTTAATG
>CAZHSN010000035.1:0-25622 GCA_964535125.1 uncultured bacterium | reverse complement strand
CAGGTCGCCAAGGTGAACAACCTTCCCGACAACACCGTCGCCGAGTTGAAGAAGCTGCAGGACGACGCGGCTACCATCCAGAAGCTCGCCCGCGAGTTCCAGGATGAACTGGCCGCTCTCGGTGTGGACGTCGAAGCCGTCAAGAAGGACCAGGCTGCCCTGGCCGCCCGTGTGAAGGCGATCGAAGAAGAGATGGCCCGCTTCAAAGTGAACGGCACCATCGACTTCGGTATCGTGACGTCGCACACCGACGACAGCAAGACCGCCGCCGACCTGAACGGCAACCCGACCAAGGGCTCGCTGTTCACCGAAGGCTCGATGCTGCATGAGGTTGGCTTCGACATCACCGCGAAGCTGAGCGACACGACCAATGCGGAAGCCACCGTGATCCTGGGCAACTACCTGGGCTATCTCGGCGACTCTGCCTCTCAGTTCTACACCCCTGTCGTCAACCCGAACGCTGACGCCGCGATCTGGAAAGCCCAGTTCAACGCGCCCGTGAGCGTGCTGGGACAGGAAGTGGCCCTGAGCCTCGGCCGCGTACAGACCCGCGTGAACCCGTGGCTGTACTGGCGCGCCAACAATGACGCGTACTTCGGCCCCGCCCGCTACAAAGACGGTTACTACAGCATCGATGGCGGCAAGCTCGCCACCAGCTTCGGTCCCGTCAATGTCATGCTGTTTGGCGGTAAGAACAGCAGCGTCACCTCGATCAACAGCGTAGGCGAGTTCATGGAAGTGGCTTCGGTTTCTCCGTTCACCGCTTCTCTGCCGACTCCCACCTGGACCGGCGGCCTGAACGTCGGTATGTCCTTCATGGAGAACAAGGTCAAGCTGGATGCGTCCTATATCGGGCTGCGCATGCCGCGGACCTGGATCTCTGCGACCAACTACTTCAACGCCATGGCCGTCTATGGCGCCAGCCTCGAGGCCAATCTGGTCGAGAAGCTGACCCTGGGCGTCGACTTCGGTCAGTCTGACCTGAACAAGAAGATGACCGGCGTTGTGACCAAGAACAACTGGAACCTGGCCGCCAAGGCCGGTTACAGCCTGGACGCTGGCTCGATGCCGTTGGCTCTGTCCGTCGGCTATCGCGAGACCCAGCCGTTCTATGCCGCTCCGGGTTACTGGGGCCGCATGGGCAACTGGTACAACCCGACCGGTATCCGCGGTATCGATGGCAGCATCTCCACTCAGATCAACGCCCTCGGCCTGTCCGTCAAGGGCGGATACTACGAGGGTATCTCGACCAAGCCGGTCGCTGGCAAACTGCCCGCGTCCTACTTCGGCCCGAAGGACAAGATCACCCATATCGACGCCGCCCTGACCTACGCCCTGAGCGAGAAGGCGACCGTTGGTGTGGAGTATGAGACCGTGCAGTGGACGTTGAAGTCCTCCGAAGCGATGTCGACCTTTGGCCTGTTGGGCAAAGCGACTCCGCAGCAGAACTTCATCACCCTCAGCACCGCCTACAACCTGAACGACAACACCGCGTTGAAGCTGATGTATCAGATGATCGACAGCAACGACAAGGGTGTCGCTCTGCCGGGTCAGTCAGGCGTTCTGGGCAAGCAGAAGGGCGGCATGCTTGCTGGACAGGCGTCCATCAAGTTCTAGTCCAACCTTCCTGACTGGTTAACGCCAGTTCCAGAGGCTCCCGGCGGGTAACCGCCGGGAGCTTTTGTGTATCTGGTCCCAGGTGCTCAGCCATCCGAGACATCCCACAAGTGCGAACGACCGCGCGGCTGTAAGTGCGGTGTAAAGCAATATATGCAATATAAATGGACTCGTATTGCTACTGAAGTGGAAATGTGGTAATGGTGTATAGCTCATGCAAGACTGCAGATGCGTCTGTCCGCCGGCTGTGGAGTCGGCTGTCGGGTTCCGGCAAGGATCGGGCGCAGGAGCGCGCACAGGAACGGATCCATCTCAGCCGCTGTCAGGGGTGACCTAGCGCGCATGTGTCACGATGAGGGAACACGGATGTCTCAGCGTGGCCAAGAGGGTTGTGGCGCCTCAGTCAACGGCGGGTATGGAACCGCGCCGAACACCATTTTACCTTTCAGTGATGACTGAGGGAGGGACCACATGAATCGTTTCCTGGTCAGCCTGAGCGCTGCTGCGGCGATGCTTACCGTATCCGCTGCCACCATCGCCCAGAGCTACCCCGATGTGCCGACCGGCCATTGGGCTTATGACGCCGTCGAGCAGCTTACGCGTGACGGCGTGCTGAAGGGTTATCCCGACGGCAAGTTCCGCGGCAAGCAGACCCTGACCCGCTATGAGTTCGCTATCGCTCTGCGCGACGCGATCGAAGGGCTTCAGGACAAGATCGCCAGCATCAAGCCTGGCGGAACCACCGTCGCACCGGTGGCGGCGGCTCCTCAGCTGTCTGACGCACAGGTCGCCAAGGTGAATAACCTTCCCGACAATACCGTCGCCGAACTGAAGAAGCTGCAGGACGACGCGGCCACTATCCAGAAGCTCGCGCGCGAGTTCCAGGATGAACTGGCCGCTCTGGGTGTGGATGTCGAAGCGGTCAAGAAGGATCAGGCAGCCCTGGCAGCCCGTGTGAAGGCGATCGAAGAAGAGATGGCCCGCTTCAAGGTGAACGGCACCATTGACTTCGGTATCGTAACGTCGCACACCGACGGCAAGAAGACCGCCGTTGACCTGAACGGCAACCCGACCAAGGGTTCGCTGTTCAACGAAGGCTCGATGCTGCATGAGATCGGCTTCGACATGACTGCGAAGCTGAGCGACACCACCAATGCCGAAGCCACCGTCATCGTGGGCAACTACCTGGGGTACCTCAACGGTACAGCCTCACAGCACCTGGGTACCACGGTTAACCCGAACACCGACGCGGCGATCTGGAAAGCCCAGGTTAACGCGCCCATCAGCCTGTTCGGTCAGGAAGCCATGCTCAGCTTGGGCCGCGTACCTGTGCGGGTCTCCCCGTGGCTGTTCTGGCGCATCGACAACGACTTCTACTTCACCGTAGGCCGCTATGAGAATGGCTATTACAGCCTGGACGGCGGCAAGCTCAACACCAGCTTTGGCCCGGTGAAACTGGCCCTGTTCGGCGGTAAGAACAGCAGTGTCACGTCTGTCAACAGCCCCGGCGAGTTCATGGAGATCCATACCGCCCCCACACTGGCGGGCTTTACGTCCGGCGCCAGCCTGCCTGCCGCCACATGGACCGGTGGAGCGACACTGAGCGCGGCCGCGATGGATGACAAAGTAAAGGCAGACTTTACCTATATCGGTCTTCGCCTTCCCCGCACCCAGATCGGAACCGGCGCCAGCCAGTATATCAACAACATGGCCATTTATGGCGCGGTAGTGACGGCTAGCCTGATCCCGCAGGTCTCTCTGGAACTGGAATACGGGCAGACCGACCTGAACCGCAAGACCACCGGTGTGATGACCAAGAACAACTACCACATTGGTGTGAAGGCGATTGCCAACCTGAACATACTATCCGCTCCGACTGTGCTGCAGGTCTCCTACCAGGACATTCAGCCGTACTACATGGCGCCCGGATACTGGGGACGGATCGGCAACATCTACAACCCGAACGGCGTACGGGGCATCAGCGTGCGCGCGAATGCCAAGAAGGACGCCTTTGGTCTGGCCTTCAAAGGCGGATACTGGGAAGGTTTCAAAACCACAGCCAACTCCGTGCAGTTGGCTTACAACACCAAGGGCATCAAGGTCACGCATGCCGATACGCTGTTGACGTATGCGATATCCGACAAGATGACCTTGGGCGCCGAGTACGAGACGGTGCAGTGGTCGTGGCCGGGGAATCTTGCGCCGGGCGGACGTAAGCTCAGCCCAGGGCAAAACTTCATCACCCTGAGCACGGCGTATGCCCTGAGTGAGTCCGCCACCGTGAAGCTGGCGTACCAACTCATCGACTCGAACGACAAGGGACTTCCCTTGCCGGGACAGGGAGGGGTGTACCGGTCGCAGAAGGGCGGCGTGCTCTTCGGACAGGCCTCTGTCAAGTTCTAGCGGTTCGCCGCTGCGGTTAACGGAAATCCCCGGCTCGTTGGGCCGGGGATTTTCTGTTTTTAACGCCAAACCGGCGGCTGCACTGATCACTTTTGCACTGATGCATGGTAATATGGGGCCAGAAGCGTTCAGACCACGATGGTCAGATATCATCGCAGGAACACTGATGCTGCATCATCGGTACCGGCGTATCGCTTCCTGGAGACGGCGTGTCTTCGCTAACTGCAGTCGGTCTATCGGTAGTTCGCTGTGCAGCGAATGAGGTAACCTGGACGGCTCAATCGCGAAGCAGTGAGTCTTATCCGATCTGTCTGCGGTTCGCACAGACAGTCTCCCTGTCGACCTTTCAGTGATTACTGAAGGAGGGGACCACATGAACCGCATTCTGGCTAGTCTTGGAACGATTGCGGCGATGCTAACGGTGTCCACCGCAACGTTCGCTCAGAGCTATCCCGATGTGCCGACAGGCCACTGGGCCTATGACGCCGTCGAGCAGCTCACGCGGGATGGTGTGCTTCGGGGATATCCCGATGGCAAGTTCCGCGGCAAGCAGACGCTCACCCGTTATGAGTTTGCTATCGCTCTGCGAGACGCCATCGAAGGTCTGCAGGAGAAGATCGCGAACATCAAACCCGGCGGAACTGTAGTCACACCGCCGGCGACCACCCCACAACTGTCCGACGCACAGATTGCCAAGATCAACAACCTGCCCGACAACACCATTGCCGAGTTGAAGAAACTGCAGGACGACGCGGCTACCATCCAAAAACTCGCCCGCGAATTTCAGGATGAACTGGCCGCATTAGGCGTGGATGTAGAGGCTGTTAAAAAAGATCAGGCAGCCTTGGCGGCGCGTGTGAAGGCGATTGAAGAGGAGATGGCCCGTTTCCGTGTGACCGGCACCATTGACTTCGGGTTCGTCGCTTCGCACACCGACGGTAAAAAGGTGGCGGCTGATCTCAACGGAGAATTGACCTACAACAGCATTCCGAATAACGCATCCATGCTGCATGAGATCGGGTTTGACATTACCGCCAAGCTGAGTGACACCACCAATGCCGAAGCCACCGTGATCTTCGGCAACTATCTGGGCTACCTGGGTGACTCGGCATCGCAGTTCTACGGGCACCGTGTCAATCCGAATGCCGATGCGGCGATATGGAAAGCCCAGTTTAACGCACCGATCAGTCTGATGGGACAGGAGATGGCGCTGAGTCTGGGCCGCGTGCAGGCAAGGGTGTCTCCCTGGCTGCTATGGCGCGCCAATAATGACGCCTACTTTGGGCCCGCCAAGTACAAGGATGGCTACTACAGCATCGATGGCGGTAAACTCTCCACCAGCTTCGGCCCCGTGAACCTCATGCTGTTCGGCGGCAAGAACAGCAGCGTGACCTCGGTGAACAGCATCGGTGAGTTCATGGAGGTCGCTTCTGTGTCGCCCTTCCACACGCTGCCAACCCCCACTTGGACCGGCGGCATCGTACTGGGCGCCAACTTCATGGAGAACAAGGTCAAGCTGGACGCCTCCTATATCGGGATGCGCGTACCTCGCACCTGGATCTGGTGGCCCAACTACTTCAACGCGATCGCCGTGTACGGTCTGACCCTGGACGCCAATCTGATCGATAAGTTAACCTTGGGAGTGGACTTCGGCCAGTCTGACCTGAACAAAAAGATGACCGGCGTGGTCACCAAGAACAACTGGAACCTGGCGGCCAAAGTGGGCTATACCGTCGATGCCGGCTCGACACCGCTGGCGCTTTCAGTGGGGTACCGCGAGACGCAGCCGTTCTATGTGGCGCCGGGTTATTGGGGCCGCATGGGGAACTGGTATAACCCCACCGGTATCCGCGGTTTTGACGGCAGCATTTCCACCTCGATGAACGCGCTTGGCCTGTCGGTGAAGGGTGGCTATTACGAAGGGATCTCCACCAAGCCGGTCGCTGGCAAGCTGCCTGCGTCCTACTTCGGCAAGAAGGACAAGATCACCCATATCGACGCGGCCTTGACATATGCGCTCAACGAGAAGGCGACCATCGGCTTGGAGTATGAGACCGTGCAATGGACATTGAAGTCGTCTGAAGCGATGTCGACCTTTGGCCTGCTGGGCAAGGCGACTCCGCAGCAGAGCTTCATCACCCTCAGCACTGCGTACAACCTCAATGACACAACCGCGTTGAAGCTGATGTATCAGATGATCGACAGCAACGACAAGGGCGTTCGGTTGCCTGGCCAACCCAAGTATCTCTACAAGCAGAAGGGTGGCGTACTCGCTGGACAGGCGTCCATCCGCTTCTAGATTCCGTAACGCCTGTTCCGTTTCGCGGAGCCCCGGCGATCAAGCCGGGGCTCTTTTTGGGGAATAGTTCACCTGATATGCAATCTGTTGACATGCATGGTATTATTGTATGCAAGAGGGGTTGATGCAGCTGTGCATCCGCACCGGCCTGCCCGTTGTGTAACGGGCTTACTCCCGAAGTCAGGGACGGTGCAGCCGCCTCGAATGAGACGCGAAGTTTGGCGGCTCGATCGTTCCGGATGACGGAACCGGGCAACCCATGCGCATGAGGTAACCTGGACGGCTCCTGCGCTGTTGTGGTCCGTGTCGCTTCAGACGGACGGTGAACGCAGTTTGCTTCGCGTCTCCCATAGCGACCTTTCAGTCCATTACTGAAGGAGGGGACCACATGAAACGCTTCCTGGTCGGCCTGAGCGCAGCCGCAGCGATGCTCACCGTATCCGCTGCGACCATCGCCCAGAGCTACCCCGACGTGCCGACTGGCCACTGGGCCTATGACGCCGTCGAGCAACTCACGCGGGACGGCGTGCTGAAGGGATATCCCGACGGCAAGTTCCGCGGCAAACAGACTCTGACCCGATACGAATTCGCTATCGCGCTGCGCGATGCGATCGAGGGTCTGCAGGACCGCATCGCCGCCATCAAACCGGGCGGCACTACCGTTACCCCGCCGGCCGCCGCTCCTCAGCTCTCCGACGCTCAGGTCGCCAAGGTGAACAACCTTCCCGACAACACCGTCGCCGAGTTGAAGAAGCTGCAGGACGACATGGCCACCATCCAGAAACTCGCCCGCGAGTTCCAGGATGAACTGGCTGCGCTCGGTGTTGACGTCGAGGCCGTCAAGAAGGACCAGGCCGGCTTGGCCGCCCGTGTCAAAGCGATCGAAGAGGAGATGGCCCGGTTTACGGTTCACGGAACCATTGACTTCGGCGTCATCACGTCGCATCACGACCGTGGTAAAGATGCCGTCGACCTGAACGGCAACGTCACCAACCCGAGCATTCCTCGCTTCGGCGCCGTGCTGCACGAGATCGGGTTCGACATGACCGCGAAGCTGTCCGATGTGTCCAACGCTGAGGCCAGCGTGATCGTGGGCAACTATCTGGGCAACCTGAACGCCACCGCGTCCCAATTCATGGGGCGTGTGGACAACCCGAACGCCGACATCGCCGTTTGGAAACTGGCCTACAACACGCCGTTGAACGTGATGGGTCAGGAGATGGCGTTGAGCCTGGGCCGTGTCCCGGTGCGTGTGAATCCGTGGCTGTACTGGCGTGTTGACAACGACGCCTACTTCGGCCCGGCCCGCTACAAGAACGGGTACTACAGCATCGACGGTGGGAAACTGGCCACCAGTTTCGGTCCTGTCAGCCTGAGCATCTTTGGCGGTAAGAACCACAGCGTTACTTCGATCAACAGCGGCCGCGAATTCATGCAGGTCGGATCGGTCAATACCATGGGATTGGGCCTTCCGTTCTCCTCATGGTCCGGTGGCGTCACTGTGGGCGCAGGGATGATGGAAGACAAGGTGAAGCTGGACGCCAGCTACATCGTGATGACCCTTCCGAAAACCTGGTGGCCCGGCGGCAAGTCAGTCAACCTGTTGGCCGTGTACGGCGCCAGCCTGCAGGCCAACCTGATTGACAAGCTGACGTTGGGTGTTGACTTCGGTCAGTCTGATGTCAACCGCAACATGACCGGTGTGGTCACCAAGAATAACTGGAACTTGGCCGCCAAGGCCGGTTACAGCCTGGATGCCGGTTCGATGCCGCTGGCTCTGACCGTTGGCTATCGCGAGACCCAGCCGTGGTACTCTGCACCGGGTTCCTGGGGCCGCATCGGCAACTGGTACAACCCGACCGGTATCCGTGGTTTCGATGGCAGCCTGTCCACCAAGTTCAACGCGTTGGGCGTGAGCGTGAAGGGCGGCTACTATGAGGGCATCAGCACCAAGGCGACAGCGAAACTGCCTGGCTCCTTCTTTGGCAAGAAGGACAAGATCACGCATGTTGACGCCGCGTTGACCTATGCGCTGAATGAGAAGGCGACCGTTGGCTTGGAGTACGAGTTCGTCCAGTGGACGCTCAAGTCTTCCGAGGCCTCCAAGACCTTTGGTCCGCTTCCTTCTGGCAAGCCGCAGCAGAACTTCATCACGCTGAGCACCGGCTATGCTCTCAACGAGAATACGCAACTGAAGTTGATGTATCAGATGATCGATACCAACGACAGAAACATCTCTTTGCCTGGGCAGCCTCTCGGCTTCAACAAGCAAAAGGGTGGCGTGCTGGTCGGTCAGGCGACCGTCAACTTCTAAACACAACACGGCGTTCGCGCCGCAGTTGACAGAGCGCTCCGGCGGATCTCCGCCGGAGCGTTTCTGTTTGTTGACGACGCTCGGCCGCGGCAGGTATGGTTACAGATGAACGCACGCTAACAGGAGAACGATATACATGGACGCACCCGCCCACCTGCGCTATTCCGAGCATGATCTTTGGGTTCTAATGGATGGCGACATCGCCACACTGGGGGTCACCGACTTCGCCCAGACTCAACTGGGGGATGTTGTCTACGTTTCGCTGCCTTCTGTGGGTCAGCAGGTCACAGCCGATGACGTGATGGGGTCTATCGAGTCGGTGAAGTCTGACTCTGATCTGGTCAGCCCGGTCAGCGGTGTAGTCGTGGAGACTAATACCGACGTGACGGAGGCCAGCGAGGCGGTCAATCAGGCGCCTTATGACAACTGGTTGGTGAAGGTCCGTGTGTCCGACGGTCCAACCGCCAAACTGATGAGCGCCGCAGAGTACCTGGCCTATCGCGGCTAACGGCCCATTCGCTGACGATGGGCAGATTGGACACGCCGAACGGCCGGATGTCTGCTACACTAACGGTGAACGCAGGACAGATGACCTGATCGTTCCATTTCTGCCCAGGAGTATACAGCATGGCCGCATTGAAGGTCGGCGTTGTGGGGTGTGGCAACATCAGCCCCATCTACTTCGCCAACGGACGTGTTTTCGAGACCATCGATATCACCTGTTGCGCCGACATCGATATGGATAAGGCGCGCGCCCGAGCCGAGGAGATGGGCGTCACTGCGATGACAGTAGACGCTCTGTTGGCGTCTGATGTGGACATCGTGCTCAACATCACGGTACCTAAGGCGCATGCGGCGGTCAGCCTGGCTGCGTTGCAGGCCGGCAAGCACGTGTATGCCGAAAAGCCGTTCGCAGTAACCCGTTCAGACGGGGAGGCGGTGATGACGCTGGCGCGTGAGAAGGGGTTACGCGTAGGCTGCGCACCAGATACCTTTTTGGGAGCGGCGATCCAAACCTGCCGCAAACTGATGGATGATGGATGGATCGGCGAACCGGTTGGAGCCACCGCGTATATGTTAGGGCACGGACCAGAGTCATGGCACCCCAACGCCGAGTTCTACTATGAAACGGGCGGAGGTCCCATGTTCGATATGGGGCCCTACTACCTGACCGCGCTGGTGAACCTGTTGGGGCCTGTACGCAGTGTAATGGGATGCAACCGGATGACCTTTCGGACGCGCACCATGACCTCACAGCACAAGTATGGCAAGGTGATCCCGGTTGAGATCCCCACACATGTCAACGCGATGCTTGAGTTCGTGAACGGAGCGATCGGCAATGTGACCATGAGTTTCGACGTCTGGGCCAGCAGTCATCCCCTGATTGAGATCTATGGAACGGAAGGCTCCATGTCAGTGCCTGATCCCAACGGGTTCGGGGGGCAGATCCTGGTGCATCGCGCCGGACAGAGCGGCTGGACACAGATGCCGTTCAGCCATATTTATGCGGAAAACGGACGGGGTATCGGCCTGGCCGACATGGCCGCGGGCATACTCAAGGGACGCCCACACCGCGCAAACGGAGATCTGGCGTTCCATGTGCTGGACATCATGCAAGCCGTACATGAGAGCTCGGACCATGGCGTGGCCATACCGTTGACATCCACCGTGGAACGGCCCGAACCACTGCCGATGGGGCTGCAGCACGGTCAGGTCGATCTACCGGAAGGGAGTTGAGGCGCTATGAGCCAGAAGAGAGCACTGGTCGTCTGGGGCGGATGGGATGGCCATGAGCCGAAACAGTGTGCCGACATATTCGCCCCGTGGCTGCAAGAGCAAGGCTTCGAGGTTACTGTGTCAAACAGTATGGATCCCTATACCGATGAGGCCTTCATGCAGTCACTCAGTCTGGTGGTGCCGATCTGGACGATGGGCTCCATCAGTACAGAACAGGAGGGCGGACTGCTGAAGGCCGTCGCGTCCGGTGTCGGGATCGCCGGCTGGCACGGAGGCATGTGCGATGCCTTCCGGAGCAACACCGGATACCAGTTCATGACCGGCGGCCAATGGGTGGAGCATCCGGGCGGGGTGGTGCCTTACACTGTGGATATCACCAAGCCGGACGATCCGATTGTGGCCGGTCTGTCGTCGTTCCAGATGGTCAGCGAGCAATACTATCTGCATACCGATCCGGGTAATGAGGTATTGGCGACGACCACCTTCAGCGGTGAGTTCTACCCTTGGGTTGAGGGAACTGTCATGCCGGTGGTGTGGAAACGCCGATACGGTCAGGGGCGGGTGTTCTACACGTCACTGGGCCATGTGGCCAAGGACTTCGACGTGCCGGAAGCACGCACTATCGTACAGCGCGGCATGCTTTGGGCCGCTAAATAACGCCAGTGAAAGCATGGAGCGGCTGGTTAACGGCCGCTCCATTTTCGGTGTATCGCCTATTTAACGACCAGCGCTCCGTGGATGTCCAACTGCGGCACGGCTGCCGTCAGCCATCCGTTTTTCCATGTCCACTTCACACGCTGGTTGTCGGGCATCCAGACCACCTGCTTTGGCCGGTGTTCCGTGCGCAGGCGAACAGTGACCGAAGCGATGGGTGCGATCACCGGAGGCGCCAGCGGTCGCTCACCGCGTTGTATGTTGCTGGCATTCATGAGATGCACTGCCAATGCGCCGTCGGCCAGTTTTCGCAGGGCTACCTCGATCACACCAGGGCCATCGACTTGGATGTCCGGCTCCGGGTATAAGGCCCGTGCAGCGTCGCCGAAGAAGCGACGCAGTGCGGGATGCAGACTCTGGTAGTACATGTCCGCCGCGTAACCGGGTATGACCGCCACCAACCCCTTACCCACCTGGCGCAATACCAGCGCCGGGATCGATGCAGAACGTTGATCGCGATCGGAATAAGCCCGCACCAAAACCTCGCCGGCTGTGTCAGGTAATGTGATCCATGGACCGCCGCGCACAACCTCTCCGTCGGCATTCATGATGCGCAGGCCAGGCTGCCCTACCGTTTGGGGCTGGTCCATACCGGCAAGTTTCGGAAAGCGATTGCACGCATGTGCGCCACAGATCATCAACCGCCCTCCGTTCTGCACCCAACGGGTGATCTGCTGCTCCAGTTGGCTGCTCATCACCGTTACCTCTGGCAGCACCAATACCTTGTACTGATCCAGCGACTTCGTCAGATGGTGCTCCGCCAGCAGGTCTACGCTGTACCGATTGTCCAGCCATGCCAGCAGTGCGCCATACACCGTCTCTGTTAGGGCGCTGGTGAACGGGGCATTGCTGTTGGCTTCATGTGTGTCCGCGGACAACAGGACAGCCACCTGTGGAACGGTGACACTGTCTTGCGAGACGGACCTGCGCGCTTTGACAAACTCACCGACCGGCGCCAGAACATCCATGATCGTGTCATCGATATAACCGCTGCGGGTGGGCTGGTAGTAAACCTGGAAACCGCCTCCCTGCATCAGTACTGTAGCGGCTTCCTGCTGCAGTTGGCGCGTGGTCTTCATGGTGTGCACACCGTGTCCCCAGTTGAAACCCCAGGCCATCAGGTCCCAGGGCTTTCCCTGCTGGGAGATAAACCGCGCTTCCGCCCTCCCTTTGTCGATGGACCCCACCGGGTCATAGTCGCCCGATAGATAGTCCACGCCGACCGTTACGGCGCGAGGATAGAACGTGGAGTATATCCAGTTTCCGGTGAGCAAACTGCCCGGAAACGCCTGGTGGATGGCAGACGTCCAGCGCTGCAAGTATGTCAGGTATTGCTGTTTGTGAAATTGTTTCCATTCGGCCCACTGCGTGTCTCCCGGCCCTTTGGGCGGTTCCGCGTCTGGATGCACCGCGCGCCAAGCCTTGATCGCCTCAGGATGATAGTCCCATTGAACGGCCCAGCAGTCGCCGTCCACCCAGGCGCCATCGACCTCGAACCGCTCGAACACCTCTTTCAGCTGAGGCAGCATCCGCTCGTCCAAATAACCGCCAAACAGACTGGTGTGATGTTTACTGGGTTGTCCGTCCGCGCCAACAGCCGCCCAGGCGGAGTTATCCGCACAGGCCTTGTCGTCCCAGACACCGCTGAAGTGTATGAACAGCCCCACATTGCGGCGTCGCGTCTCATCACGCCAAACGCGCAGCGCTTCTGTAGTGATTCCCGGGACGCCTGTTCCGGTCTTGCTGTTGAATCCCATCCAGCCGCTGTGACCTTTGCAGTCATACTGGACATAGTCGGGTTTGACTCGATCCAAAAAGCGTGCGACCAATTCAGCCGTTGTGTCCTTTCCATACTGCGAGTCCGATGGCTGAGGATGCAGGTCCAAATGTACGCCAAAAATCGCCTTGGCCCGGTCGAACCGGGCTGTGTCAGCCATAGAACTCATGACAGATAAGACCAGCGTCAGAGTCAGCAACAGAGGTAGAAGAGCAATCTTCATGCAGATCCCTCCTGATCCGGTGGTTGTGCGGCGTGTACGGCTGCCGGCCAAGTGAAACGGAACAGGCAGCCATCGGTGTATGCGGGATCGAGGTGTATGTCACCTCCGTATTTCCAAACCAAACGGCGGACAATCGCCAGCCCGATCCCAGACCCATGCGGTCTGTCATCCACATCGCTGGTCGTGAACATGTCGAACGGCCTCTGACGGATGCTCTGCGGGATTCCGGGGCCATTGTCGGCAACCTCAAACACAGCCATGGCGCCTTCATACCATCCGCGGATCCATACCGTTGGTCGTGGGTGGGTGTTGTACCGAACCGCATTGCCGACCAAGTTTTGAAACACCTGTTCCAGCGGGGTGAATGCGCCCATCACCGTTGGTAGTGTTGGAGAGACGATGACTTCAACCGTATGCGTATGAGCGATGTTATACAGCACAAAGTCCACCACGGACTGCACATCAATGGGAGCGCTGGGTTCAGTATCCATGCCTGCCTGGCTGTAGGCCAGTATCCCGTTGATCAACGCCTCCATTTTGTTTAACCGACTGATAACGTGCTGCAGGTCGTCTACGGTCCACGTATTATCGGCGATCAGCTGCTCAAGCTGTGCCCGTGCCGCAAACAGGGGAGCTTTGAGGTCATGAGATACGACCGCAGAAAACTCGGTCAGTTCATCCACCGCCTGTTGCAGTTCGCGCACCAGGATCTTGAGCTGATGCTCGGCCATGACACGGTCGTGGATATCCACCGTGATGCCGCTGATACGCCAGGGTGTACCGGAGTCATCGGGTAACGCTTCAGCCACGTGACGCATCCAGCGCCAGTCGTTGTGTTCATCTGACCACATGCGGAACTCGTGCTGAACGGATTTACCTTGTGTCAAGAGTTCCCAGTGACGTTGCACGTCCTCCAGGTCATCCCGGTACACCACGCGGAACCAGTTCCGAATGTCGGATATCGGACCGCGACGAAAGCGCTGCAGCGCGCCGTTGTTGTACCATACGGGTTTCCAACCCAATGGCGCGTGTTCATCTTTCATCAGGTGGTACGCGATCAGGAAGCTGTGCGCATCAACGAACGAGTTCATGGCGCTTTCAGCCAGTTCACGCTCATACTCCGCTTGAAAACGGCTGAGTCCCTGGTTGAACGCTTCTCCATAAACCCGAAAGAACTGAATATCTTCCGCTTGAGCTCGACCGGGGTTGACGGCTGTGATCACCATGGACAGATGCCCCTGACGAAAGACCGGCATGTACAACATGGTTGTGCGGCCGTCCGGATGCCAGTCATCGGCCGGCGCCTCCGGGTCCGCAGCCAGAGAGGCGCCGCTGCCTGGCGTTGCATCATGCGGCACGACCACAGCCTGTCCGTGCTGCAGCTGTCGGTATAACCAGAGGCGATCATCAATGAGGTGACCTTGGCCGATGTTTGGCTCATCATTTACATCCATTCGTTGCCAAGACCGCACCGCTCCAATGGTTCTTCCATCGCTCTCCAGCATGTACAGTGTGCAGCGGTCACACTCCAGATGGCATGCGATGTCGCTAAGGACCATCATCAGCACATCCGGCATAGTGCCGGGGGTCAACGCCAATAGCCGTTCCGTTAGCCGCAGCAGCAGCGCGGATGTTCCAACCGCCCGATTCAAGCGCAGTTCGGTGTTATGCTGCCGCGTGATGTCATGTTGTACCTGCAGGTTGGCCGGTATACCCCGCCAATTGATCGCGACCTCACGTATGTGCAGCCACCGTTCAGGATCCATCTCATGATGCAGCCACTCTATCCCTTGCCCATCCGAGGCACGGGCATGCACCGAAGGGCTCAATGGCTGCACTGCGGACTGCCTCGCACCCGACAGTGGTGCGTTATGCAGCAATATTTCGCCTGTCTCCTGGCTGTACAGGATGATGCGCGAGTCCAAAGCGCTCATGGCCAGCTGCAGCTGGTCTCTGGATTCAACGATAGACTGCCATTGGCGATGCCGTTCGGAAACATCCCGCAACACGACCGAGAGGAACCGTTGCTGTACGAAATCCAGGAATTGGCAGTTGACGTCCACACGCAGCCGACGACCATTGCGGCACACCAGCGTCCTCTCATGTTCGATCTGAGACAACAGGTGGTTACCCTTCCATATGGATCGAAGGTCTTCGCGGTCTACCAAGTGATCGACGTCAAATACCGACAACCGGTTTATCCATTCCGGACCGTAGCCGGTTAGGTGAAACCAGACACTGTTGGCGTACCGCAGCACACCCTGCTCGTCGAATAACACCAGGGCCGTTTCGGACGAAGCGGGCCCGGCCAATCCTCGGATCTGGGCTTCCCACAGATTTGTCTGGTCGCGGATGATGGTCAGGACATGCAGATCAGGATGCACCCCATACACCGGGGTGCGGATGATCTCCAGGGCGATGAGGCGGTCAGGTAATGCCAGCAGCTCGTTTGAGATGACCGGTAACCCGGTGCGGGTTACCTCTTCGTAGTGTTTGCGGATATCGGGAGGCACATACGGATACGCCTCCCATGGAGGTTTACCCAGCATGACATCACCGTCCAGTCCGGTCTGACGGTACCACACATATGCCGCCCGATTGATGTGACGCATCCGGTATTGGTCATCTATTATGTGTGCGGGGTCCGGGAGTGCGTCAAACGCGGATAAATCGAGGATGTCTGCCATATGCAGTGCACCCCGGGCGCTGTGTACGCGCCCGGGCAGTGGTGTCTAGCTGTCCAGTCTCACGAACCGCTCGTAGGCGGCATCCCATGGCTCTCTCGCACCCGGGGCGTAATGAATGATCTCGGATGACCTGCGGATCAACTCCCTTCCCTCAGACAGGTTCCGGACGTCGCCCATGGCGATCATTTGCATCAACAGGTTGCCTGCAGCCGTTGCTTCGATGGGACCGGCAATGACGTCACAACCGGTGGCGTCAGCGGTAAACTGGCAGAGCGCTTTGTTTTGTGTGCCTCCGCCGACGATATGCAGGGTGGTGTATGGCTTGCCGAACAACTCCCTGAGCTGTTCGACTACCCAGCGATACCGCAGGGCCAAACTCTCCATGCAGCACCGCACAAACTGGCCGGGAGTTTCCGGTGCAGGCTGCCCGGACTGCTGGCAGAATTGGGCGATGGCGCGGCGCATGTCGCGCGGTGCGATAAACTCCGTGTTGTCCGGATCCACGATCGACCGGAACGGCTCGGCTTCCAGAGCCAACTGCACCAAAGTGGAGTAGTCGTACAGGTCACCGTCGCGCTCATAGGCGCGCCGGCACTCCTGTATCAGCCAAAGGCCCATGATGTTGTGCAGGAACCGGATGGTGTTCTCAACGCCTCCCTCGTTGGTGAAGTTCAACTGCTGGGTGCGCTGGGTGATCAACGGCTTACTGAGTTCCACGCCCATCAGTGACCAGGTTCCGCTGCTCATGTAGATGAATTCGTCGGAGTTAGTCGCAGGCACGGCTGCCACCGCGGATGCTGTGTCGTGAGAGCCGGGTGTGACGACCTTGATGGGACCTGCACCGGTATCGAAGGCCACAGACTCGCGCAGCGCGCCCAGCACAGTACCGGGTTTTACCAACTCGGGAAGGAAGTGGCGCGGGATCTTGCACTGATCCAGCAGTTCCGTCGCCCAGGTGCACGTATGCGGATTGAGCAACGCTCCGGTGCTGGCAATGGTCGCCTCGGCGGCCTTAACGCCGCTGAGGTAGTAGTGGATCAAGTCCGGCATGAACAGGAGGCAGCGTGCCGCTGCCAGCGCCTCGGGAGCGCTCTGTGTCATTGCGTAGAGTTGGAAGATGGTGTTGAACCGCATGAACTGGATGCCGGTGGCGCCGTAGATCACATCGTCGCCAACCGCGGCGCGCAGTTCGGTGAACGCGGCTTCATTGCGAGGATCCCGGTAGTGCATGGGATTCGCAACCAGCGCTCCATCGCCGCCAAGCAGGCCGAAGTCGACGCCCCAGGTGTCCACACCGACGGACTGTACCGAGTCGCCGTGCTGCTTCGCGATGGCGCCAATCCCGGTGAGTATCTCGGCATACAGATTGCCCAGATTCCAGTACAACGCATTGGGCAAAGCGAGGGGGGTATTCAGAAATCGGTGCGCCACTTCGAGTTGAAGCGTGTCGCCATTGAAGATGCCGGCGATGGCGCGGCCACTTTCAGCGCCCAGGTCACAGGCGATATATACTTTTTCTGCCATGGATATATGGTCTCCTCTGCGGATGGTATGATCGAAATGCTTCGGTCTGGGGCTAGAAGTCACCGCCGCCCAAGTCGCTGATGTCGCCTGCGTCGCCTCCGGCGTCGAACTCCCCGCCAAAGCCGCCTAACAGGTCGCCGCCTCCCACGTCATCGCTGAACGCGCCCAAGCCGCCGTCACTGTCGGTGTCGAACACGCCGCCCAGCCCACCCAGCAGTTCGCCGCCCCCGGCGTCGTTCAGTGTCGCATCGGCTTGCAGATCTCCGGTGTGCGCCGCCGACGGATCACCGGTGTGGTAGTGATGGTGATGATGGCCGCCCCACCCCCCGCTGAAGATGCTTCCCAGTATCATCATGTCCACCAGATCCATACCGCCGCGGCCATAATCCCGATTGGGGTCATAACCCGGCCGGTCGTACCAGGGGGTGACTCGGTCTCCATCGCGGAACACGCGCATCTGAGGGCGCTCGCCGCGGCTCAGTTGCTGTGCGCAGTCGGAACAGGCCCATACCCGGCGGTCACCGTCGGGCTGAGACAGCGTCACCGGCTGCATGGGCTGCATGGATTGCGGCTTGGAACAGAAGAAGCAGCCGTCCAGTCGGATATCCGGGATGACCGGCGCACCCGGCTGAGCCGGCGTGTCGGCCGATTCGGGTTCTTCAATGTGCCCGCCGCCATCGCGCACATGCATACGCGCTTTGCGCAGTTGATCATCGGCGGTTTCCAGCAGATCCAACGCTTTCCACAACTCAGACGGTTTCACTGCCTGCTCCATCAGCGCTGAGGCCTGCTCCAACCCCAAAGCAGCCGACTGGCGCAGGTCCATCGCCCGATCGCGATAGGGGCCCACCATCATCACGTCCAATTCGCTGTCGATGGCGGTGATGGCATCCATGAGCCGTGCCCGCACTTCACGCGCCCGGCGTGTCAGCCGGGTCATCTCGCGTTGCCGGCGCTTGCGGGACGCGCCAACGGCGAAGATAACCACCAATCCGACACCCGCCAGAAACACCGTGGTTGTCTGCTTGCTCCGTGCGCGCGCGTCCGCGACGGTCCGGTGCATCTCCTCGGCATACGCGACCAACCCGTCGGTGTAGTTCGTCGTGCTGAAGCGTGAGGCCACGGTCTGAAACGCGCGCGTCATCTGGGGGCCGGTCAACACCGTGCTGGACGCTCGGACACCGGTCGCGGTAGCCACGATCACGACGCCATCTTGTATGTTGAGGTTCTGCCGAACCAGCCGAGCCAACCGGGAGGCGTCACCCACCGTGGATGGGATGCTGTACACCACGATGAACTTTACCTGGAACGGCGCAAGGCGTTCCGCCGCTTGTGTCAAGGCATTGCGGTCGACGCGCGGCTCCATGCGGCGTGTTACGAACACAGGGGACTGCTTCAGCGTTTCCACGAGTTGATCCATCGTCTCTGCGGGTTGCTGTGGCGTGGGCAGCGTGCTGGTCTGAGCATGGGACCAACTGCAGCAGCCGATCAACGCAACGGCCGTCACGAGCCAACGAATGATCATCGGATGGCCTCCAATTGCTGCAGCCACGGTATGAGGTGTTCGTCTTCGCATCGGTCTTGCAGATACTCCATGTCCCAATCCGGATGCACTGCGATCCAGAGCAATCGGGCGCGCTCGTCCACGCCATCAGCGCCGGCATCCCGTGACCGCAACAGCAGCGAGATCAACAGGTCCTCCGCACCGGAGACATGGATTTCACCGTCCTCATATTGCAGCACATCAACGCAACTCAGATCGGATGCCAGACCGCCCAACAGGCGCAACCGAGCGCCCTGCGGGCCGATCCACAATCCGGTTTCACAGGTGAACCCCGACGTCGACAGCGCGGTCTCCAGCGCCTCGGTATCGGCGCAGGCGACTTCCAGTGGGCCATCGCCTGTGTCCATGCCGCTGATCAGCCGGACCGCGCCGTCGCCCATCGCTACAGGGATGAGGCCCTGTGCAGCCAGCGTTCGACTCAGCGCCAGCATCACCAGACGCTCCTGTTCGACCCGGTGATCTATGTTGAACTCGGGTGTGTTCACTGGAATATTGTATCTGGTTTACGCATCTGCCGGGTCAGGTTGAGCACCTCGCGGAACAGCTGGACCTGTTCGGCGGCTCCCGCGCGGCCCAACGCGCCCAACGACTGCCATATGCCCAGTCGCAGCAGCGCACCGCCGGTAACCAGCGCCTTCAGCCGCGCAAAACCCGGCGCCCCCTGGCGGTCATGGAAGTAGATGCCACGGCTTATGTTGTACTGGGCGATCATCGCTGCGCGGACCGGCTTCTGTTCGCTGCTTGCCCCTAAACGGTGATGGAAAACCGCATCGTGTACGTACCAGATCTGCTGACCGGTGCGGCGGATGCGTTCACACAGGTCTGTATCCTCCGCATACATGAAATAGCGTTCGTCGAAACGCGGGAAGCGCTCATCCGCTGCGCGACGCAGCAACAGACACGCCCCCACTACCTGATCGACAGGTCGGTCTGAGGCGTAGTCCCACCAGGTCAGCGTGTATCCGCCGAACAAACGGGTGGCGGGAAACAGTTTAGCCAGGTAAAACTGTTCACAGAACACCCACCAGAGGTTGAGCTGCAGGCCGGCAGACGTTTGCGTAGCGCCATTTGGTAGAACCAGCCGCCCACCACAGGCGCCGGCGTCGGGATGGCTATCCAGAAACTCTACAAGCCGCATCACCGCACCGGGCTCTGACTCAATGTCGCTGTTCAACAGCAGCGCATAGGGTGCGTCCGCACGTGCTAACCCGGCGTTGCACCCCGGGCCGAACCCCACATTGGATGTCAGTGCGAGCAATATCACCTCAGGGTACTTGCGCCGCACCATCTCCGGACTCCCGTCTGTTGAGGCGTTGTCCACCACGATCACTTGACCCGCACCAGACAGCCAGAGTTCAGACAGCGTCTGCAGGCATCGATCCAGGCAGTCGCATGTGTTCCAGTTCACGACAATCGCGGAGACGCGCGGCGGGATGGCGTTCACCTTCTATTGAACCTGCAGACGTGCACGCACCACGGGAGACGCGCCGCGCTGCAGGCTGACTCGGTCGCCTTGGCATCCCCCCGCCGTGATGGTGAACCAACCCGGAGTGAACGCACGGGAGCCTGTACGGTTGATGTACTCGAAGTCACGCGGCTTGAGTGTGAAGACGATTTCGCGAGATTCGCCTGCCCGCAGATGCACGCGTGTGAACCCCGCCAGTTTACGGATAGGCGCCCGCTCACCGGATGGTGGCTTGGGATAGGAGATGTACAACTGCACCACCTCATCGGCGTCCACTTGGCCGACGTTGGTAACACGGGTGCGCACGGTAACGGGCGAATTGCGTTGCGGTTTCGCCGGCTCGATACGCAGGCCGCTGTATACGAAGCGACTGTAACTCAGTCCATATCCGAACGGATAGAGCGGTGTCCGGCCGCTGTAGCGGTATGTCCGTCCGTCCATTGCATAATCCGTGAATGCGGGCAGGTCGCTGTCCTGTCGCACAATGGTGAGCGGCATGCGGCCGGCCGGCGACACATCGCCAAAGAGCACGTCCGCTACCGCGTGCCCACCGTCATCTCCCGGGTACCAGATCTGCATGATCGCCGGCACGTGTGTGTCTGCCCAAGGCACGGATACACCTGCGCCTGTAAGCAGCAGCACCACCGGCTTGCCGGCAGCCGCCAAAGCCCGCAGCAGTTTGTCCTGCATGGCCGGCAATCCTGTGTGCTTGCGGTCCACGCCTTCGTCTTCAACGATTTCTGCCTGACCGCCACGCAACTCGGTATGGCTGCTGACACCCAGTACCGCAATCACCACATCAGCCTGTCTGGCCAGTTCAATGGCGCGTGGCGACACGCCGGAGGGCGCCGAAGGCCGTTGCCACATCAGTGTGACACTGGCCTGGCCTTCCCCTTCGAAATACTCCAGTTCTATGGAGACCGGGCGGTTCGCCTTCAGTGTGACGGCGCCCGTCCTGAGCGTACGCGGCGTGATGATCCAACTGTCCACAACGGTTTTTCCATTTACGCGCAGACGGACTCCATCATCGGCCGCAACACCCAGCTGGTACTCACCGTCTTCGGGCGGCGTCAGGGTTCCACGCCAGATCACGGAGAAGTGATCGGAGCGGTCCCGTAACACTTCCGGACCTCCGTTCACCCAGTCATGGTCCACCGGCTCGACGGGAACCACAGCGGCTGGCTCTCCCTGGGGCGTATCAGATGCATAATAACGTCCTGTCAGTCCCTGTCCGGCTCCTGACTCCGGACGCAGGTGCTGCATCGGCACTGGTTGTAAGCCATCAATGATCAGCGGGCAGCCCTCGTCATAATCCACAACCGCAACACCCCTCAGGCGGTCGCGAACGCCCTGGTACACCGTCACGGGTTTTCTGGGAGTGGCCGAGTAGTTGCCCAGCAGCGGTCGGTCGGCCAACGGTCCTATCACCGCTACGCGACGCAGACGCGCGCTGTGCAAGGGCAGCAGGTTCTTGTGGTTTTTGAGCAGTACGAGCGACTGGCGCGCCATGTCGCGCGAGAGCTGTCTGTGCTGAGGTGAGCACACCACATCGGTTCCGATCGACGCCCAGCGGACGGTTTTAGGCGGATCGAACATGCCCAGCCGGATGCGCGCTTCAAACAGACGTCTGCAGGCGACATCGATCTGCTCCTCCGTGATCTCTCCGCGCGTGACAGCCACCTCCAACTGGCGGTAACTGTCTCCGCCGCAGGCCACATCGCAGCCGGCAGCTACAGCCGCTGCTGCCGCCGCCGGCGCGTCCGGTTTCACCTTGTGCGTCTGCCAGATGTTCTCAATGGCTCCACAGTCTGAAACCACATATCCCCGGAAGCCCCATCGGTCACGTAGTACTTCCTGCAGCAGAAACGGATTGGCGCAGCACGGTACGCCGCGGAACCGGTTGTAGGCGCCCATCACGGACCATGCGCCGGCTTCGCGTATGGCGGTTTCGAAGTGAGGCAGATAGGTATCCCAAAGGTCCCTTTCATCACAATGTGCATCGAAGGAGTGCCGCAGCGGGTCGGGTCCGCTGTGTACCGCGAAGTGTTTCACCGTGGAAACCAGCTTGAGGTGCTTGGGATCGTTTCCCTGCAGACCGGTGACGAACGCCACCGCCATACGTCCGGTCAGAAAGGGGTCTTCACCGTATGTCTCTTGGCCGCGTCCCCAGCGCGGATCGCGGAATATGTTGATGTTGGGTGACCAATAGGTCAGCCCTTGCATATAACCGGTCTGGCCCTTTCGGAACGCGTCGTGGTGCAGCGCGCGCGCTTCGGTGCTGATCGCATCGGCTACGCGATGCATCAGGTCGGTGTTCCAAGACGCTGCCATGCCGATAGCCTGCGGGAACACGGTCGCCTCATGTCCCATCACGCCGTGCAGGCACTCGTTTCCCCAGGTGTATGCCGGGATGCCCAGCCGCGGGATCGCCGGTGCGTCATGCGCCAGTTGCGGGATCTTCTCCTGCAGCGTCATGCGCTGTACGATGTCGGCCGCTCGCGCTTCGGGGGGCGCATTCACGTCACGGAACAGGTCCTGGGCTTGACACAGGCCGGCAGCTGTCAACAACAGCAACATGAACGCGGTTCGAACACGCATGGGATATCCTCCTGGTGTATGCATTGGCTGATTGCCGACTGGTCACATCGCCGGCATCAGCGCCAGACGGTCGCCGCGCTCACTGACTGGGCTGAACACAGCACGTTCCCGTCCGCCCTTATTCGGGGCGTGCAGGCTGAGCGTCAATTGGCCTTCGAAGGTGCGGAACAGCATCGGATGGCCGCCGTCATCCGACCATAACGGTTGCGTCAATTGTGTCCACGGACCGCGTATGTCGCGCGCCGCGGCCATTCCCACCATGTAGTCGCCTGTGCCAAAGCTGGACCAGAGCATGAGCAGCCGGCCGGAGCGCAGGCGGTGTATGAACGGGCCGTCGGTAACAAACTGACGCTGGCTGGTATCCGGCTTGCGCCATGGGGCGGAAGATGCATAGAACAGCGTGAACGGTTCACCCACGGTCGCGCTGAGATCTTGTGTCAACCGCATGGCGACCATCGACCCATCGGCGACCTGTGTCCACTCATGGCAGAACACGATCCACGGCTGTCGCCGGGAGTCAACATACAGGTGACCATCCAGGCAGTCCCAGTGATGAGGCGTCACAGCGCCGTTGCTGATCAGTTGGAACGGCCCCGCCGGACTTCCGGACACGAACACCCCTGTGCCGCGTTGGGTCTTATCACCGATGAACGATGCGAACAGGTAATAGCGTCCTTGCCAGGCATGCACCTCAGGCGCCCACCAATCCCGCGTCCCGGGAAAGGAGGCGTCCGGTTGAAATATGTTCATCGGTCCTTCCCAATGATCCAGGTCAGCACCGGCGCTTCGGTAGCACCAATACCCCGGTCCCGGTCCGCAGGTGCCATACATGTAATAACGGTGCTCTGCGCGCACCGGCAACACAAATGGATCGCGGATCTGCACCTCCGAACGGTTCATGGCGAGCCTCCAGCCAGTATGACTGTCTTAACATACGCTGTGCGGGATGGAACATCCTGCCTGCGGCGCCCTGTTCGATGGTATACTGTTATCAGGTATCCGATGTCATTGAACCCGCTTGGGCCTCTGCCACCTGTCCCCAATCATCGCCAAGGATAACTCTGCCTGTATGTCCACATCCGCTCCGTCACTGGAACCGCGCGTCCGTCACGATGTCCGTAATATCGCCATTATTGCCCATGTCGATCATGGAAAGACCACTTTAGTGGACGCCATGCTGCGTCAGTCGGGGGTGTTCCGTGACAACCAGGTGGTTGCCGAACGCGTCATGGATTCCAACGATCTGGAGCGTGAGAAGGGGATTACCATCCTGAGTAAAGTCACCTCGGTGAACTGGAATGATGTACGCATCAACATCGTGGATACGCCGGGACACTCGGATTTCGGCGGCGAGGTGGAACGGATCCTTCGATCGGTGGACGGTGTGCTGTTGTTGGTGGACGCTTGCGAAGGCCCGATGCCCCAAACGCGGTTTGTTCTGCGTAAGGCGCTGCAGCAGAAGCTCAAGCCGCTGGTGGTGATCAACAAGATCGACCGGCCCGGCGCGCGTCCTTACGATGTGGTGGATGAGGTACTGGACCTGTTCATTGAACTGGGCTGCCCGGAACATATGCTGGACTTTCCGTATCTGTTTGCATCGGCGGCACAGGGATACGCCGTCTTGAATCCGGAGGACACGCCGGCCGGCATCGCACCGTTGTTCGATATGGTCCTGCGTGAAGTGCCCCCGCCGGCCGCCGATTGTGATGGACCGTTCCAACTGCAGATCACCAATCTGGATTACGACGACTATGTCGGACGGTTGTTTGGCGGTAAAGTGCTGCGCGGCAGAGTGCGTAAAGGCGATACCCTGTCTCTGTTGAAGCGTGACGGCAGCGTGCAGTCCTTCACGGTGTCCAAGCTGTATGCCTGGCAGGGATTGCACCAAATCGAACCGGAGAGCGCATCTGCTGGTGACATCATATTGATGGCCGGCTGTGAAGAGCTGCAGATCGGCGAGACGCTCTGCGCGCCGGATGCGCCGGATCCCTTGCCGCTGATTGACATCGATGAGCCAACCGTTTCCATGGACTTTATTGTCAACAGCAGCCCATGGGCTGGGCGCAGCGGTAAATGGCTGATGATGCGCAACCTGAAGGCCCGACTGGAGCGCGAGACCCGTGTGAACATCAGCCTGCGCGTGGAGCCGGGTGAGCAGCATGACACGTTGAAAGTGAGCGGCCGCGGCGAATTGCAACTCGCGATCCTGATCGAAACGATGCGCCGTGAGCTGTATGAGGTGATGGTCAGCAGGCCCCAGGCGATCACGCGCATGATCGACGGGGTGTTATGTGAACCGACCGAGGAGTTGACCATCGATGTGCATGATGACGCGCTCGGCGCGGTGATTGACGAGGTCTCTCGCAGACGCGGTGAGCTATTGTTCATGGACAAAGACCCTGCAGGGTTGAACCGGTTGATCTTCGAAGCGCCGACGCGAGGGTTGATGGGGTTCCGGTCGGTGTTCTTGACGCTGACCCGCGGTCTGGGCTTGATGTCGCATGTGTACAAGCGGTACGCACCATGGCGGGGCGACATCCCCGTGCGGTCTACCGGCAGCCTGATCGCTAAAGAGACGGGACTGGCAACGGCGTATGCGATCGAGTCCATTCAAGAGCGCGCCACGCTGTTTGTCTCTCCGGGTGATGAGGTGTATGAAGGTCAGATCGTGGGAGAGAACAGCCGGGCGGAAGATATGGT
>CAZHSN010000034.1:0-25714 GCA_964535125.1 uncultured bacterium | reverse complement strand
GTGGCGCAGTCTGTTGACATGGGTGGTTCACACCCGGATGGCCATTGACCAAAGGCAGTCTCCGTGTGAACGTGGGACCGCGTGAGGTAACAGCCGTTCGTTTACGAGCAGCAGGAGAGATCATGCAGGAATCTGCACAGACATCCAGAAATTAACGCCAGCAGGACACTGCATCGTCGGCCGGGTCCCGGCCCATGCGACACGTGTGGAGGCTGTGATGCTTGTTCGTGTTCTTTCGGGGACAGTACTGGGGCTTGAGCCCCATACCATCGACGTGGAAGTCGACATCCATGGCGGGCTCAGCGGAGTGACTGTGGTTGGCCTGCCTGATCGCGCCGTTCAGGAAGCAACGGACCGTGTGCGGCTCGCCATCCGAAACAGCGGAATGGATTGGCCCTACAACCGCCGCATCACGGTGAACCTCGCGCCGGCCGACTTGAAGAAGGAAGGTCCCGGATTTGACCTGCCTATCGCGCTGGGCGTACTGGCTGCCAGCAATCAGGTGGCGTTGCGTGACATGGCCGACACTCTGGTACTTGGCGAGTTGTCGTTGGACGGCACGGTGCGCCCCGTCACCGGCGTGCTTCCCATCGCGATACACGCCCGTCAGGCGGGCATTACGCGTATGCTGGTGCCGGCCGCCAATGCACGCGAGGCGGCGATCGTGGGAAATCTGGATGTCTACCCGATGGAGACACTGGAACAGGTCGCGGCAATGGCGTCGGGATGCAACGGCCCGTCACCCATGCGCAGCGACCCTGCCGCGGCGCTGTCTTCGGTTCCGTCTGACGGTCTCGACTTCTCCGATGTGAAAGGACAGGGGGCGGTCCGCCGGGCGCTGGAGGTAGCGGCAGCCGGCGGACATAACGTGTTAATGATCGGGCCTCCCGGCTCGGGCAAAACCATGCTGGCGCGACGGATGCCTGGTATTCTACCCCCGCTAACGGTAGACGAAGCGATTGAGACCACCATGCTCTACAGCGTCGCAGGCCTGCTAGCAAACGAAGTCGGGCTGGTCTGCCGTCGTCCTTTCCGATCTCCCCATCATACCAGCAGCAACGCCGCGCTGGTCGGAGGTGGAACTAACCCGCGTCCCGGAGAGGTCAGTCTGGCGCATCATGGGGTACTCTTTTTGGACGAACTGCCCGAGTTCCGGCGCGAAGTACTGGAGGTGCTGCGGCAGCCTCTGGAGGACGGCGTGGTGTCGATCGCACGGGTGCAGGCCAGTGTCTCCTATCCGGCGCGGTTCATGTTGATCGCCGCCATGAACCCGTGCCCCTGTGGATACCACGGTGATCCGCAACGCGCCTGCACCTGCGCTCCAGCCGCCATGCACCGCTACCAGCAGCGCATCTCCGGGCCACTCCTTGATCGCATCGACATCCACATTGAGGTGCCCCGTCTGCCTCATGACGACCTCATGCAAACGGCGCCGTCAGAGTGTTCTCAGGCGGTACGTCAACGGGTGGTGGAAGCCCGCACACGGCAACAGGAACGCTTGACGGACACGGGGGCCACTTGTAATGCACACATGCGTCCGCAAGACCTGCGTAAGCACTGCCTGATGACCGAAGACGCCCGGGCATTGTTGAAAGTGGCCGCGCAACGGATGGGTATCAGCGCACGCGCTTTCGACCGTATCACCAAACTCGGGCGCACCATCGCCGACCTCGCCGATTGCGATGTCATTGAACCGGCGCATATTGCCGAGGCCATTCAATACCGCAGTCTCGACCGGCGGATCCTGTCATAACAGACCGGCGTGCTTCGCGGACACACCTTAAAATGTACGCCATCAGGTATACTTGCCCTTAAGCAACGGAACAACGGCGTTCCGCATGCGCCGTCGCGCAGCCAGCCTGTGGCCATGTTGCAGGTCTGACCAACGCGCGGCGCCAACCGAAGGGAAGTGAACCATGGGGAAAAAGAAGAAGAAGCTGACAACTGTCGCGGGTGCGCCGGTAGTCGACAACCAGAACAGCATGACGGCAGGCCCCAGAGGGCCCATGCTGCTGCAGGATGTCTGGTATCTGGAGAAACTCGCTCACTTTGACCGCGAAGTGATACCCGAGCGGCGTATGCATGCCAAGGGATCCGGAGCGTTTGGGCGTTTCACCGTCACCCACGACATCACCCGCTTCACGCGCGCCAAACTGTTCTCCGAAGTAGGTAAGCAGACGGAGCTGTTTGTGCGGTTTTCCACCGTTGCCGGTGAGCGCGGAGCCGCCGATGCGGAACGCGACATCCGGGGATTTGCCATCAAGTTCTACACGGAGGAGGGCAACTGGGATCTGGTAGGGAACAACACCCCGGTGTTCTTCCTGCGTGACCCGTTGAAGTTTCCTGACCTCAACCACGCCGTCAAACGCGACCCGCACACGAATCTGCGCAGTGCAACCAACATCTGGGATTTCTGGACATCTCTGCCCGAGGCGCTGCACCAGGTGACCATTGTGATGAGCGATCGGGGTATCCCCCGAACGTATCGGCACATGCACGGGTTCGGCAGCCATACGTTCAGTTTCATCAATGCACAAAATGAACGTTGTTGGGTGAAGTTTCACCTGCGTTCCCAACAGGGCATTCAAAACCTGACCGATGCAGAAGCAGCAGCGATCATCGCGAAGGACCGCGAGAGCCACCAGCGTGACCTGTTGGAGTCGATCGACCGGGGCGACTATCCCCGCTGGACGCTGTATGTGCAGATCATGCCCGAGTCTGACGCTGCCAACTACCGGTTTCATCCGTTTGACTTAACCAAGGTATGGCTGCACAGCGACTACCCGTTGATAGAGGTGGGGGTTTTGGAGCTGAACCGGAACCCGGACAACTACTTCGCCGATGTGGAGCAGGCCGCGTTTAACCCCGCAAATGTGGTACCCGGGATCAGTTTCTCCCCCGATCGGATGCTGCAGGGCCGTCTGTTCTCATACGGAGACGCGCAGCGCTACCGGTTGGGTGTCAACCATCATCTGATCCCAGTGAATGCACCCCGATGCCCGGTCAACAGCTACCATCGTGACGGTGCAATGCGGGTGGATGGAAACCAAGGCGCCACATTGGGATATGAGCCAAACAGCTTTGGCGAATGGCAGCAGCAACCGGAGTTCGCTGAACCGCCGCTTCCCCTGGACGGAGCCGCGGACCATTACAACTTCCGAGACTACGACAACGACTACTTCACACAACCCGGTATGCTCTTCCGCATCCAGACACCAGACCAGCAGCGCGTTCTGTTCGACAACACCGCACGCGACATGGCGTCAGTTCCGGATGAGATCAAACACCGGCACATCCGCAACTGTTATCATGCCGACCCGGCGTACGGAAAAGGGATCGCCGATGCGATGGGTATCGCACTGGATTCCGTTGATTTGAGCTGAACGTCGAACCGCGGGGTCTTTACAACAGACCCCGCCCCTCACCCAACCCAGGCGATCGCATAGCCAATGGATTCTGCCGCATTTCCGGCAATGCGGCAGGAACACCACATGCCCGCAGTGAACTGAACGCAGGGTACACCCACTAGATCATCGACTGAGACGAGGAGTATACGGAATGAAACCGGTAGCAGTTCAGCTCTATTCGCTGAGGGAGAAGGCAGCCCAAGACTTTCACGCGGTCTTGGCCGAAGTGGCCGAAGACGGGTACGCAGGCGTCGAGTTCGCCGGCTTGCACGGACACAGTGCGGCAGACGTCGCCAAGTGGCTGAACGAGTTGGGACTCAAAGCCTGTTCCAGTCATACATCCATGCCAACGGCTGAGAACATCACCCAGATCGAAGACACCGAAAAGACGCTGGGCGTCAGTCGGATCGTGACCGGTTTCGGCCCCGATGCGTTCAAGACACTGGATGATATCCGCCGGGCAGCCGACACGTTCAGTCAAGGCGCCGCGCTGGCAGCCGAGAAGGGCCTAACCCTGGGGATGCACAACCACTGGTGGGAGTTCGACTTGGTGGACGGCGTCTATGTGTACGACCACATCTTGAAACTGGCCCCTGGCATCTTCAGCGAACTGGATGTCTACTGGACAGCCTTCGGCGGCGCAGATCCCGTCGCGGTGGTCAAAGCCAATACCGCACGTCTGCCGTTGCTGCACATCAAGGATGGCAACCTGACTCCGGATCATCTGCACACCGCAGTCGGTGCTGGCAAGCTGCCCATGGCTGACATCATCAACGCAGCCGATCCGAACGTGCTGGAGTGGCTGATCGTGGAACTGGATGGCTGCGCTACCGACATGAGCGAGGCGGTGAAACAGAGCTGCCAGTGGCTGATCTCCAGCGGCTTGGGTCAGGGACGCGGCTGACATGCAGCCCGACCCACGCGCTGGCGCACAGCTCTACACATGCCGGGCAAGCTGTCAGGACATTGACGGCTTTCGGACCACCCTTGCGCGGCTGCAGGCCATCGGCTATACCTGTGTGCAGTTGTCCGGTATAAACTGGGCGATGGGCGTTCCGGCCATCGCCCGGGCACTGCAGGACCACGGCATGGACTGCGCGTGCACCCACATGGGCTGGGATGACTTTCTGACGCGCACCGACGAACTGCTGGACATGCACGCCGCGCTGGACTGCCGGTATCCGGCGATCGGTGGTCTCCCTGCTGATTATCGCTCTGCGGAGGGGCTCAAGCGGTTTATCGATGAGTTGAAACCGCTGGCGGCAGCCTGCGCACAACGCGGGATGCGGTTCAGTTATCACAACCATCACATGGAGTTCCTGCGCCTGCCGGACGGCCGGCTCTGGTTGCAGGCGCTGTATGAGGACACCGACAGCGACACGCTCTGCGCCGAATTGGACACCTACTGGGTGCAGGAGGGCGGCGGTGATCCGGCCCGATGGATCCGACGCCTGCCGGGACGCCAACCGCTGCTGCACCTGAAAGACCGGATGATCACGCCGGAGGGACAGGTGCGTATGGCGCCGATCGGAGAAGGCGTACTGGACTGGTATGATATCCTGAGTGCAGCCCGCGAAGCCGGGGTGGAGTTCGCCCTGGTGGAACAGGATGACTGTTACGGTATGGATCCTGTGGACGCTCTGGCGATCAGCTACCGTTTCCTGTCCACACACGGCATCCGTTAATAACACAGGGGACGCGCGGCAGGCACGTCCCCTGAATGCCGTTTCTAGCCCTTAGAGATGTCGCGTTCAGCCAGAAGGCCGAAGCGCTTCCCGATCGCCAGCGCCGGATCGGTTGGGACACTGGCGGGAACCACATCAGACGGCACCTGAATGATCGGACGCGGCTGAAGTGACTTGCCGGCGAACATCGGCAGCCACTCCGCCTGAGCCTGCAGCAACTCACTGGTCATCTCACGCACCTCTGTCAGCGTCAAACAGGCGCTGGTCAGCGGATCCAGTGCGATCGCCTGCATCACCATCTCCGGATCGCCCGTCAGACCGGCCTCCACGCTCAACGACTGCACGGTGATGTTACTCTGGTTCAACGCGGCACACTGCGCCGGCAGCGCACCAACACGCAACGGATGCAACCCTTCCCGGTCGACATACACCGGGACCTCGACACAGCACCCCTGCGGCAGGTTGGTGATGTAGCCGTCGTTACGGACGTTGCCTTGCAGCCGGAACGGGTTGCCCGTCACAGCCGCCTCCAGAATATAGGAGCAGTACTCGGCGCTGCGCGGTTCCAACCGGGGTGACTCGAATTCAAGCGGGTCCACAGTGGCGTACTTGTCGGCAATCATTTGGCACCACCGGTAATACGCGCCGGTCTCGCCGCCAAACGCAGGCTGGTCACACCAGGTGTTCAGGGCGCGTTCACTGCTTCGGAACCAGGGCACGTATTCGGACAGGTGGCCGGTGCTCTCGGTCATGAAGTATCCGAAGTGTCGCATCACCTCAATCCGCACTTTTTCGTTGAGGTAGTACTCCGGCAGTTCGCAACGCTCTTTGAACAACGGATACAGATCCTTGCCCTGGTGCTCCAGCTTCAGGAACCACGCCATGTGGTTGATCCCGGCGCACAGATAGTCGATCTCCGCCTTTGGAACATCCACATACCCGCTGATCAGGTCCAGCGTTGTCTGTACGCCATGGCACAGGCCAATCACCGGCACATCGGACATGCGTCCCGCAGCCAGACACACCGCAGCCATCGGGTTGGTGTAGTTCAACAGGATGGCGCCCGGCTTCGCGGTCTGCTCCATGTCCCGCAGTATGCCTTCCAGCAACGGCATGCTGCGCAGCCCGCGCATCACGCCGCCCGGCCCCAGCGAGTCACCGATACACTGGTCAACCCCATACTTCATGGGGATCTCATAATCCATCTGGAACGCCTTGACGCCGCCTACCTGCGCCATGCAGATCACGAAATCCGCGTCTGTGATGGCCGCGCGCCGGTCTGTCGTCGCACTTACCGTAGCCGCCAGCCCGTTCTCTGTGATCATGCGCTGGGTGAACGCCTCCATGCGCTTGAGCTTGGTTTCTGTAGGACTCATCAGCACATAGTGCGCGTCCTGAAGGCACGGCGTGCCCAGCATGTCGTTCAGCAATGTCTTGGCGAACACGATGCTGCCCGCGCCGATAATCGCAATCTTAACCATGGCCACCTCCGCAAAGTGTGCAGGATATCCCTATGGTACGCCGAACGCCGCCTGGCCGTAATGGACGGGGCTGCCGACTATATGGAGATATGTGCGAGCCGCCAGGCGGTCAGACGGTCAACGGAAGCGGCAGCCAGGCCAGGGCGAGGCTGTTGCGCATGTTATCGATGCTGTCCCCGCCGGGGCCGTCATAGATGATCCCCAATCGGTCTCCGACCCGCGCAACAGCCGCCATGCCAATGCTGGCATGCGACCAGGTGCAGTTCGCACCATCAATCACCACGGCTTTGTTCGCCGGGTCCCAGCAGTTCAGGTCTTGGGTCCAATATGTCCAGACCGCGTCGCGGTACTCACCGCGGGTGTCGATGCCGACATGGTTGGTGAACACATACCACGTGCCCGTCGCGGCCTCATAGTAGACCGCAGCGTTCTCAATCTGCTCATCCAGCGGCAGCATCGGCTCCGGGTCGGGTTGCCAAACGCCATCCAAGTCACGCGTGCGCGCCAGCCCCAGCGTGCGCTTCACCCCGGCGCCGCAGAAGATGGCCGCGCTGAAGAACATAATGTACTCATCGCCGACCTGCACAATGTGCCCCGGATTGCACGTGTCGGCGTAATAGGTGCCTGGCAGGGGTTCAAAGGGGCGCAGGTCGTACCGCTTACGCCAGGGACCATACGGGCTGTCCGCCTCGGCCTTCAGGTTGATATAAGGCATGGCCGGCACGCGGTCCGGTGGAGGTGTCGTCGCCCGGCATCCCACATAGAAGAAGTGCCATCGGTTGTCGGCGTGGATGGTGGCCCCATACCCGGCGTAGGCGCAATCAGGCGCGCCCGGTTCACCCAGGTCCAGGATCGGCCCTGATAGACGCCATTGCACCAGGTCCGTGCTGACCGCATGGCAGCATCGCCAGCCATCCGGACCACAACCATCGTAGAACAGATGGTACTCGCCGTCCGCTTCAAAGACCCACATATCCCGAGCGCCGTGACAGTCGGCCTGTCCGGGCGCGTGTCCATACGGGATCACGACCCCATGGTCCTGCGCCTCCAGCCGTCGTGTGGCTTCGGGCCTGCCGTCCAGATATGCCATTCGGTCCACCTCCGCGTTGTGTCCCATCCCAATGGACTGGTGTTCGTTCGCTCATCAGTATGCGGCAGGCGTATCACTCAACGCCACACTTCTGATCATACGGGCGTTGTGATATAGTACTCACAACCCACATCAGGAGGGCCACATGCGCTTGGCAGCTATTATCTGTATACTTGGTTTCCTGCTGTTGCAGCCTGCATGGTCACAGACATTCACAGTCGCCCAAGCCCGGCAGCTGGGGCAGGTCGCGATGCAGCAGTCCACCACCCCGAAGTTCCGTTCCGACTCGGAAAAGGCCCGGTTTATCATGGACCGGCTAGGCCGGCGGCTGGCGCTAGCGAAGGTGAAGCCCAACGGAAGTTTCACCGGACGGATGCGCGCGGGCCTTACGTCAGGATCGCTGACTCAGGGCAATTGCCAGTGGAGCGCCGAGATGCTCAAAGAGGCGCTGATCGGCGCAGGTATTGATCCACGGAACCTGGTGCTGGTCTACGGACGCGTAAAGGGAACCAGCGTGATGGGGTTGAACCCGATTGAGGTCAACTGGAACCATTGCGCACTGGCGGTCATGGTGAACGGACAACCGGTTGTGTATGACCTGTGGAAACACGGAATGGTGACCGGATCGTTTACCGGTGCAGCGAAAGGGAAGTGGTGCGGCATCACCTTCCCGCAATGGGCTGTCCGGCTGCAGAACTACGAGTGGTTCGGCTGGGAGGGTGACAAGATCGCCAGCACAGACGTCAAGACCGTCAGCGAGGCGGCGGAAGACCTGGCGTTAGCCCACAAGCTGCTGCTGAAACCGAAGCCGGCGGATGCCGCGGCGCAGCCCTCCCAAGCTACCGGCAGGCTGGTTTCGGGAACCTACCCAGCCGTCTCCAACGGGCACGCGATGACCTGGGAACTCACCGTGACCAACGGGCAGATCACAGGCAAGACAGACTGGGATGAAAAGCTCACGGGTTCTGTCGATGGCGCATCGGTACGCCTACGCAGGGAATGCCCGGGATTCGATCCTCCCTACCAGATCTATAAAGGCGTCATCAAAGGCAATCAAATCGTCGGTACGTTCACTGGTGCAGGTGGCGAACCCGGAGTTGAGTATGACTGGTCACTCTCACTGACCAACGCAGTAAAAGCTCCGGCGGCAACGTCGAAAATCACGTCGGATCGGTATGAGGTCACTGCTAACGGTTTCCCGATGATCTGGGAGATCTCCATATCAGGCGGCAAGATCACCGGTATGTCGAACGATAGCGAGCGGCTCACCGGCAGTATCGAAGGCAACACCGTACGGATACGACGCGAATTGGCAGGTTACGACCCGCCGTACCAGGACTTTGTGGGAGTCATTCAGGAAGACCGGATCACGGGAACGTTCACCGGCGCAGGCGGCGGCCCTGACGACCGGTTTGACTGGGAGTTACGCCTGAAGTAGCCGGCCACTCGTGCCGTCTCACCGGCTCGGGCATAATAGAACTGGAGCAAGACAACCATTCAGAGGCGGCACAATGAACACGGAAAACACCCAGGTCTCGACCTGGCGCACCAAAATAGGTCTGGCAGAGATGCTTAAGGGCGGTGTCATCATGGACGTCACCTGCCCCGAGCAGGCGGAAATCGCCGAAAAGGCCGGCGCCTGCGCCGTGATGGCGCTTGAGCGCGTACCTGCCGACATTCGGGCACAGGGCGGTGTGGCCCGCATGACCGACCCGAAGATCATCAAACAGATCATGCAGGTGGTCAGCATCCCCGTGATGGCCAAAGCCCGGATCGGCCACTTCGTAGAGGCCCAGATTCTGGAAGCGCTGGGAGTGGACTTCGTGGATGAAAGCGAAGTACTCACCCCGGCCGACGAGCAGTACCATATCGACAAACACCAGTTTAAAGTGCCGTTTGTCTGCGGCTGCCGAAACCTGGGCGAAGCGTTGCGGCGCTGCGGCGAGGGCGCAGCGATGATCCGCACCAAGGGTGAAGCGGGCACCGGTGATGTGGTCGAAGCGGTACGCCACATGCGCACCGTGCAGGGCGACATCCGGCGGCTGCAGTCCATGCGGCGTGACGAACTGATGACCGCCGCCAAAGAGCTGCAGGCGCCTTACGATCTGGTCTGTTTCGTGCACGAAAACGGCCGGCTGCCGGTGCCGAACTTCTCCGCAGGCGGCGTCGCGACGCCTGCCGACGCGGCGCTGATGGTTCAACTGGGTGCGGAAGCGGTGTTTGTGGGGTCCGGCATCTTTAAGTCCGGCGATCCGGCCCGCCGTGCACGCGCCATCGTGGACGCGGTGACACATTACAACGACCCCAAAGTGCTGGCGGAGATCAGCGAGGACCTGGGGGAACCCATGGTGGGCATTAACACCTCGGCCATGGAAGATAAAGACCGCATCGCGGGTCGCGGCTGGTAATCGACCAAAAGAGCGCCGGTCTGTGGCCTGATGAACCGGCCACAGACTGGCGTTTGCCTATTCGCCCCGCGGCGGACGGTGCATCAGCAGATCCACCGCATCCGCAAGCGGAACAGCACCCGACAGCACTCCTTGGATTGCCCGAGCCAGGGGCAGTTCCACATCGAACCGTTCGCACAGGGCGCATACCGCGGCGGCTGTAGACACCCCTTCTGCCACCTGTCCCAACTGCCGGAGCACTTGGTCCAGCGTCTGACCTTTGGCCAAGCCGTACCCGACCCGGTAGTTGCGGCTGAGCGTGCTGACGGCGGTAACCATCAGGTCTCCGATGCCCGCCAACCCCATGAATGTTCGTTCTTGAGCGCCCAGCGCCATCCCCATGCGGCTCATTTCCGCCAATCCGCGTGTGACCAGCACCGCCTTGGTATTGTCACCAAACCCCAGTCCGTCGCTCATGCCGGCTCCAATGGCATACACGTTCTTTAACGCGCCGGCCACTTCAACGCCAATCACATCCGGATTGGTGTAGACCCGCAGGCAGGACGCCATGAACAGTTCCTGGGCAGCGCGGGCCGCATCCAGTTCCCGGCTGGCGACCACTGTCGCGCTGGGCGCTTCGCGCGCCAGTTCCAGCGCCAGGTTGGGCCCGGAGAGCACCACGATACCGGAGGCGCGCGTCCCCAGAACGGCGCCGAGCACCTGTGACGGACGCACGCCATCCGGTGACAGCCCTTTGGCGACCGAGATCACCGGAGGCAGATCATGCAGATAGGGCGCGGCTTGCTCCGCGACGGCCCGAATGGCGGACGCAGGCACCGCAAACACCACGAACGACGCCCCCGAAACGGCGACCTGCATATCATCCGTCGCGCTAAGGCAAGCGGGCAGTGGAAATCCCTTGAGAAACCGCCGGTTTTCCCGCAGGGCGTTGATCTCCGGCGCAAGCCCTTCGTCCGACGTCCACAGGTGTACATGCAGTCCCTTTCGGGACAGCAGCAGAGCCAGGGAGCTGCCCCAGCTCCCTGCCCCCAGAACGGCTACATGCGCCATATCAAGCCCCGAACTTCTCCTGAACGTTCATCAGGCTGGTCAGCATGTTCACCAGGTTCTTACCGCTGAACCGCCCCAGCCCGCCGGTCGCACAGGTCCGCTCGCCATACGAGCTGACAGCGTCGGTGCGCACCTCGGTCCCCCAGATCACCACCGGCACAGGCTCGCCCGTATGGTCCCCATACGAACAGGCGGTGGTATGGTCTGCGGTGACTACGATCAACGTTTCGGCAGGCGCTTGGGCGATCAGCATGCCCACCATGGCATCGATCCGTTCGATGATTTCAACTTTGGCGGCCGGGTTGAAGTCGTGCGCGGCCACATCGGGACCTTTCACGTTGCACAGCACGAAGGTGTGAGTCTCCAGCGCCTGCAGCACGGTCTGTCCGATGGACATCACCTCGGTGTCCAACCCGCCTGTCGCTCCGGGAGCATCAATGTTGGCGAGTCCGACGAAGTTGGCGATCCCTTTAATCAAACCAGTCTCGGCCACACACGCGCCGGTAAGCAGGTTCTTCTCGTTGAACGATGTGATATGCGGCGCCTCACCGGATCCTCTGGGAAGAATGATATTGGCCGGCGCTAAACCGGCATCTCGGCGGGCCACGTTCACCGGATGGCTGTCCAGCTGGTTATAGCTGTACTGCACAAACGCGTTCACCACACGGGCGGTCTTCTCGGCTGCCGCATCACCGGCGGTGATGGCGCGCGCCTGCCAGACAGCCCGCCCCACCTCATGCGGATCGGTGTCGGTGATTGCTGCAGACAGCCCTTCGCCGCGCAGCACCAGCGCGCCTCTATGCGCCACCGACTCCTTGAAGTAACAGGTGACGCCCTCAAACTCCACGCCGTTCACCGCCGCAGCCAGCTGATCGGTCCCCTCGGTAATGCGGCCTGCGCGACGGTCGGTAATCACCATCTGAGGATCTACCGTGCTGAAGTTGCATCGAAAGGCTACATCGCCGCCCAACACCTGCATCCCGATCCCGGTGGCCTCAAAGGGCCCCCGGCCGGTATACACCTCATACGGGTCATATCCCAGAATAGCCAGGTGCCCGGTATCACTGCCCACACGTATGCCGGGCGCAATGACATCCATGATGCCGTTCTCGCCTTCACGGGCCAGCTTGTCCAGATAAGGGGTCTGCGCGGCCTCCAACGGAGTACGGCCGTTCAATGCCGGGTGCGGCCGGTCGGCCATCCCGTCGCCGATAAGCAGAATCACGCGTTTATTCGAAGCGGATGACATCCTCTGTTTCCTCCCTGTATGATCGGCGGGGATCCCACCGCCTACATTATACGTTTTGGGCGTACCGGCTGGATGCGATAATCACGGCGATGTCATTTGGACGCACCCCCGGTATGCGGCTGGCCTGTCCCACCGACAACGGCCGGATCCGTTCGAGCTTCTCCCGCGCTTCAGACGACAGTCCGGGAAGTGATTGATACGCCAGTTCGGGCGGGATACCCATCCCCTCCAACCTCCGCTGACGAGCCGCCAGGTCGCGGTCACGCCGGATGTACCCCTCATACCGGGTCTCGGTTTCCAGCGACTCGCTCAGATCCGCCGGCAGTTCCGGCAGATCCGGGTCGATGTGACGCAATGCGGCATATCGCGCCTCGGGTCTTCGAAGCAACTCCCACAAGCTGGTCGGGTTGGCCACAGGCGCCAACCCAGCGGCCTGCAGCCGATCGCGGTCACCGCCAGTCATCACTGTCGTCTGGCAGCGGGAGATGGCCGCATCCAGTAACTCCCGACGGCGCCGGTAGCGCGCCCATCGGGCATCGTCCACCAGCCCGGCGTCACGTCCCATCGGCGTCAGACGGAAATCGGCGTTGTCGTGCCGCAGCAGCAATCGGTGTTCTGCACGACCGGTGAGCATCCGGTACGGATCAGTCACCCCGCACGTGACCAGATCATCAACCAGCACCCCGACATACGCTTCGTCACGCCGGGGATACACAGGCTCCCGGCCGTCGAGCCACAGCGAGGCGTTGATGCCGGCCAGCAGCCCCTGGGCCGCCGCCTCCTCGTAGCCGGATGTGCCGTTCACCTGCCCTGCGGTGAAGAGCCCCGGCGTGGAGCGGACAGCCATCCACGGGCGCAGCTGATCCGGAAGCACCACATCATACTCCACGGCGTAACCGGGTTGCTCGATCTCGGCGCGTTCCATTCCCGGAACCGTTCGCAAGTACTCCAGCTGCACTGTCTCCGGAAGGCTGGTGCTCATCCCCTGCACATACAGAGTGTCGGCGCGCCACCCTTCCTGCTCCAGGAATACCGGGTGTGCATTGCGCGATGAAAAACGAACGACCTTATCCTCAATGGAGGGACAAAAGCGCGGTCCGACTCCCCGGATGCGGCCCCCGTACAGAGCCGAGCGGTGCAGATTGGCGCGGATGACGGCATGCGTGGCTTCTGTCGTATGCGTAAGCCAACAAGGCAGCAACGGATAGGGGGGCTGCAACGTGTCGTGCAAGTACGAAAACGGCTGTGGGTGCAGATCAGACGGAGTGACCTGCATCACCTCGAAGTCCACGCTCTGCCGGTACACGCGGGGTGTGGTGCCGGTCTTGAAACGCTCCATCCGCAGGCCGAAGTGACATAACGCATCAGACAGCCGAGCAGCCGGCGGTTCATCGGCCCGTCCGGCGGGTCGCTGGTGTTCACCTATATGAACCAGTCCGTTCAGAAACGTACCGGAAGTGATTATCACTGCCCGCGCATATATGGACGTCCCATCGGCGCATGTCACCCCGTCGATCCGTTGCGGCGAACCCAGGAGCGAAACCACCTCACCTTCCATCAGGTTAATAAACGGCTCCTGGTTCAATGCGCGTCTCATCTCGGCGGCATACAGCGCCCGGTCCGCGTGGGCCCGCAGGGTGCGGATCGCTGGTCCTTTGCCGGTCCCCACCGCGCGCAGATGGGTCAATGTCCGATCGATGCATACCCCCATCTGCCCGCCCAGCGCATCGATTTCGCGCACAATGTGTCCCTTGGCGGGTCCACCGATAGAACAGTTGCATGGCATATGACCGATTCGGTCCAACCGGAGGGTGATCACCAGTGTTCGCTTACCCGTACGGGCCAGCGCCAGCGCCGCTTCGCAACCGGCATGACCGGCGCCAACGACAATCGCATCATAGTCGCAGCATTCGGGACGGAGTCGGGAGAAGGATGTCACACACACATTCTACATGCCGGAACGGTATACTAACAGGAGCAGCACCACCTAAGATACCGATTGGGAGCGCAGCATAGATGCCCGATTCATCCGCCCGGACCGTCTTGGCCAGACTGGTCGATGAGCATCCCGGCGTACCGTTCATCGCACTGGGCCAGACCGTGTTCTGGGATGAGCCGATGAAGGCGGTGCTGTTGCTGGTCAGCCGCGCGTTGGATATTCCGGTGCGCCTGATAGCGGGCGTACACGACACCGACTACTTCGCTAAACTGCCAGGGCGTGCGCCGTCAGCGGAACGCTTCATCGCGGTACCGCACAATGATACGACCACACGATCGCTGTGGTCAGCGGCCGGCGAGGTGTCCGCACTGTTCGGCAGTGAAACAGTGATAACCCATCATCACTTCGCAAAGTATGGCGTGTCGCTGGAAAAGGCGTCACTGGGCGCTCCTGCCGGGTGGCTGGACGCTATCACAGAGGCCTGGGGCTGGCGCGGACTCGTGCACACCACACCGGAACAGCTGGTATTCAGCGATGTGTGCATTGAGTATGGCGCGAAAGCGGTGCGGGATGTGTTAAACTGGGCGTTCGACCACAGCCTGCATCACCTCGCGCCGGAGCACCGGCAGAGCGCCCAGCTGCAGTGTATAGAACCGCTGATGCGGGCGTTTGATACGTTCGGTCACGATGGCTACATGGATTGCCTCAGCCGTCTGTACCGGTGGATGTGGCCGCATATCGTTCAACTGCTGACGCGTACCCAGTTGAACTTCGATGTGACCTGTTCCATGGACCTGTTTTCCTTTGCGCCGGATCAGGCATCCCGCTCCCGGTTTACCCCGCTCACATGGTTCTTAGACCGGGCAACGCGCCGATATGCAGAACAGGCCTATAACCAGGCAGTGGCGGATTCGGAGATCTACACGCTTGATCGGTTTGGGGACGGCGCCCTTCCCTTCGATGTGGTCATCCGGGGACGGGGACGGGGAACCCTTCATGTGGATGGACGGTTCGTACGGGTGGATTGCAGTCCGGAGTTCACCTGTGAGGCCGCGACGACGATCACATCTCCGGTACAACTGGCCCGTACGTTATCCCATTGTATAGATGCGCCCTTTGCACTGGTCGGGAAAGCCGTCATGTTGGTCTCCATGCTGTGCCATGAGTTCATTCCGGTCATGAATGAGGAGGGTTCGGGATATGTCACCCGTACCCGCTTGATGCATGAGGCATTACGGGATTTTGGATTCCCGGTAAACGCGGCCCCGATCCTGCGTCTTGTCTATCCGACTTGGGATGCCTTGGCCGGCGCTCCTGTTCAGTTTCACCTGCCCAACCATTTGGCGGCGGCGTTCGGGCGCCGTGAGGTCTCGGGTGACACATTCGCGGCTGAATGGCGCTCGGTGTGCGCCCAGCAACAGCAGACGCTGGATCACGTCGCACACTGGGCGTCTACACGGGAAGCGTTGGATGCCCTGAAGACACAAAGCGTAACCTGGGTTAACCTGCATGATGAGTACCATCAGTTGCACGCCCGGCTGGACGCGTTGCGGCGTCATGGAGCCGAAATCGGCCGCCAGATGAAGGCGTTGTATGAACAGATCGACGCCTTACGCACGCAGGAGCAGCAGACGGAGCGGGACAAGGGCGCACACTGGCGCGACGTCCTGCAACCCTTGCGCCACGCGGATGCCCCCGATCCCGCGGCGCTCAAGGCGGCAGAGGCTGAGCGGGCTTCCTTTGAGCATCAACTGACCGTGCTGAGACAACAGCTGACACAGGCCAAGGAGCAGGCCGCACGCTTAAAGCCGCTCCGCCTGGAAGCCGAGCGTGGTCCCGAAAACCAGGCTATTCGCGACCGCATGGCCGCCATCGAAGCCGAAGTGGAACGGCATCGCGCCTTGCTGGTGCGGCAGGCGATCACCACCATTGAGGGGCTTCGCCACACGGGACACAGGCCGACCGCCTGGTGGTTTCCTCTGGTGGATCCGTCCGGACAGTGGTTCCGTAACGTGGTGGACCATTCCAGATTCTACACACAGGAGATGTGATGAACGGCCCTGATCTGTGGCGCCAGTCCATGGCGCGTATCGTAGATAGAGATACCCTGATCACGTTGCTGCAGCCTCAACGCCGCGCGGGCGCCCAAGTGGTCTTTACCAATGGGTGCTTTGACCTGCTGCATGCCGGTCATGTTCGGTATCTGATGGATGCACGCAGCGAAGGGGATCTGCTGGTGATCGGGCTGAATACCGACGCGTCGGTGCGGTTGTTGAAAGGGCCAACCCGCCCGTTCATCCCGGAGATGGAGCGCGCCGCGATGCTGGCCTCGCTGCGATGTGTCGACTATGTGTGTCTGTTCGGCGAACCCACCGCCGCGCCGCTGGTGGATCTGTTACGGCCGGACGTCTATGTCAAAGGCGGCGACTATGATATTGCCGAAATCCCGGAAGGAAGGGTGGTCGCCGCGTATGGCGGCCGGCTGGTCAAGGGGCTGTTCGTAGAAGGACGCTCCACATCCGAACTGTCGCAGCGCATCGCTGCGGCGCTCGACAACGAATAAGAACCTGAGGAGGTCATCGTGACACGCCGACATTTCCCAGATGGATACGCGCGCATCGCCGTGCTGTGCCTTTCGGCGCTGGTGCTTGCGGCTGGCTGCGCCAAGAAGGAGACAGAGGTGAAGCAGCCAGAGCCTGAAGGCCCCAGCCGTAAATACGCAGAGATGGTCGTCAAAGACCGCGGTACCGTCATTCTGGAACTGGACATGCGGGCAGCCCCGAAAACGGCCGGCAACTTTGTAAAACTGGCTGAAAACGGTTTCTACGACACGCTGACGTTCCACCGGGTTGAGCCGGGATTCGTGGTTCAAGGGGGTGATCCCAAGGGCGACGGCACCGGGAACGCGGGCTACAACCTGCCATTCGAACAGAACAACCTGAAACATATTGAGGGCGCGTTAGCCATGGCTCGCGCTCAGGACAGGGACAGCGCCAGTTGCCAGTTCTACATCACGCTGGCGCCTCAGCCAGATCTGGATGGCAACTATGTGGTGTTTGGCCGCGTCGCCAAAGGTATGGATGTCGTGAAGCGCATTGAGCGCGGTGATGTCATTCAAAGCATCACCCTGCATGACCGGATGCCCGGCACCAAGTCGACACCCAAAGCCGCTGAAGTCGAACACCGCTAGGATCGCACAGCCGCTCCGCCATTGCCAGGCGGAGCGGTTACTCTGAGGGAGCGCCATGCAAGAAAGCGACCGTTATATCGCGCGGCTGCGCGACGCCATACATGCCGACTATCGAGGCATGTACCGCCCGGCAACCGGCAGTCTGTTGTACCCGTTTATCGTTCCCGGCAGCGCCTCCTACTCCAACTGCTTATGGGATTGGGACTCGTGGCTGACCAACATCGCGTTGCGGCAGATACTGCTGGAAGCCGATGATCCGGAACAGACCACTGTGGCGGAAGAACATGAGCGCGGCTGCATACTGAACTTCCTGCATTACACCGACTTCGGCGGATGGATGCCGATTATGATCGACGCCGGCCGAGATCCACTGCAGGACCGCCCGTCCGACTGGATGAGCACCAATATGCATAAACCGGTTCTGGCGCAACACGCGGCGTTTTTGTGTGACCAGTACAACGGAAACGCGGAGTGGTTGCGCCTGCTCTTTCCCCAGATGCAGGCGTTCATCAACAACTACAACAACCATCACCGTCACGCTTGCGGGTTGCACTTCTGGCAGGATGACTATGCGATCGGGGTGGACAATGACCCCAGCACTTATTACCGGCCGAAGCGCAGTTCCGGCAGCATTTACCTCAACTGCCTGATGTATCGGGAACTGCTGGCCATCGGCCATATTGCCGATCTGTTGAACCAGACAGACATCGGCGATCTTTACCGAAGAGACGCCGACCGCTTGCGGGACGCGATACGCACGCATTGCTGGGACGACAAAGACGGCATGTACTACAGTGTGGACCTGAACCTGCTGCCGATCGACCATACGCACTGGCTGCACCGAAACATGCCCAGACACTGGGATTGCCTGATCCAGCGCATCGGCTGCTGGAGCGGTTTCCTGGCACTGTGGGCCGGTGTCGCGACGCCGGACCAGGCAGAACGGATCGTCCGGGAAAACCTGTTGAACCCGCACGGCTTCTGGGCTGACTTCGGCGTGCGGACGCTGGCGCGTTACGAAAAGATGTACAATGTCCGCGCATCCGGCAATCCGTCATCCTGGCTGGGGCCGGTTTGGGGCGTCTCGAACTATATGGTCTTCCGCGGCCTGGTTCAATACGGGTTCGTTGAAGAGGCCCGCGAACTGGCGCATCGCACCATCCGCCTGTTTGGGCGCGATATAGAACGCTTTGGCGCCATGCATGAGTACTATCTGCCCGACAACGGCGAACCGGTACTGAACCGCGGGTTCCAGAACTGGAACTACCTGGTACTCAACATGATAGCCTGGATAGAGAACCGACCGGTGATCACAGAGTTCTAGTAATACGGGGGTAACCATCTGTGCAGTCGCGTGGCCACAAGGTCATCACGCAGTTGATCGCGTGTGCGGTTTCTCTCGGCTTGGCAAACGGCGTCGTGCAGGCCTCGCCGCTCATCAAGCCTGGAGACCATCTGGTGTTCTACGGTGACAGCATCACCGAACAGCAACTGTATACCCGGTTCATGCAGCAGTACCTGCAATGCCGGTATCCCGCCCTGAAGTTGTCCTTTCACAACGCCGGCTGGGGTGGAGATACCGCTCCAGGCGGGCTAAACCGTCTGGAGCGCGATGTGCTGTCGTTGCGCCCCACGATCGTCACACTGTTCTTCGGGATGAACGATGGAGCGTATGGAGACTTCACAGAAGAGGCCGGTAAGCGGTATCGCGAAGGTCTGTCCGGTCTGGTCACCAGGCTTCAGTCACGAGGTATCCGGGTGGTGGTCTTTGGCCCGGGATGCATCGATACAGACAAAGCGGGCGGTACAGCGGCGAACTACAACAACACGCTGCAACGGCTGACCGAGATTGCCAGCGATGTCGCCAGACAACACCACTGCCCATTCGCCGACATTCACACCCCGATGCTGACGTACCAAACAGCCCACAAGAAGGCCGATCCGACGTTTACCATGATCCCGGACGCTGTTCATCCCGATGTCAATGGGCACCTCGTGATGGCGCATCTCATGTTGAAAGCCCTGGGTGCAGAGCCGATGGAACCATACGGTTCGTACGACGTGAAGAGCCGATCGGGCAATCTGGAATGGATACGTTCAGACCGACTGAGTCTCACGTTGCGTGCGCCGGCTTCGCGGTCCATCTCATTCTGGTACCCGCCTTCGGCGCACCAGACAATGGTGGACAGCGGTTTTCTGGATTATGCTGGACGCAAGCTGAAGGTATCAGGGCTGCCGTATGCACACTATGAGATACGAATTGATGGCGCGTTGGCCGGCGTCTACACGCGCGAGCAGCTTTCCCAGGGCATGCCTGCTCCCGGATATGTGTCGGAGTCGGGACGGCAACTGCATGATCTTGTCGAAAACACCGAGCGAACCTACTTCACCGCCTGGCGCAAGGTGCGCCTGGTGTTCCCTGATAACCGCAGCACGGTAACGGCAGTGCGCAGTCTCATGGCTGCTGATCGTGACATGCAACGCTTGATGAACGCACTGTGTGCGAATCCAAACCCTGCGGTGATTGAACTGATCGCAGTTCCCGGCGGGCCGAACCTGGCGCTGCATAAACCGTACGCGTCATCTGATACCAACTATTCCGGTTGGGACACCGGGTTGACAGACGGCAACTGGAATCCAGGCCCGCCGCACTGCTACGCCACCGGGATGGAAGACACATTCCCGAAACACGTCACCATCGATCTGGAGCAGGCCGTTACGGTGGGCACCGTGATTGCAGGCACGCCGCACTTCGGCTCGACCCGCACCGTCGATGTCTCGCTCAGCCTGGATGGCATCGAGTTCGTTCCGGTTGGTTCACAGGAGTTCCCTTCCGGTAAAGCCGCCAAGCGCATCTATACATTTACGCCCAGACAGGCGCGCTACGTTCGGCTCACGTTCCGCGACTACCATACAACCGAAGTGGTCTTCCCAAAAACGTTTGGTTTCTGCACCGAAGTCGAAGTCTACAGCGAAGCGTTGCTGTAACCTGCGCCTGATCACCCGCTGGCGCCGCCATTCGGGTTGATACTCTCTCCTGCGACTCACCCGTTGAAACGCAGGAGAGAGTCCCCTCTGCACGTGCGCCATAACACACCACCTGCGGCCGGTTTACTGGGCTACCGCTCCCGACAGGATCTGTATGGCGCGCTGCAAGGGTGGATCCTGGTTAGCTGACAGATCCTGGCCTGTCTGGATGACATTCACATCCGGCTGAACGCCGCGCCCCTCCAGACTGGAGCCATCAGGCGCCCACACCCCCATCATAGGCAAACGAACCCGAGTGCCGTCCGGCAGGGTCTGATCTGAGGACCACAGGCACTGTCCGGATGTGGGCTCTCCGACTAAAAGACACGCAGGCAACCCGGCTATGCGCGGCGCAGATGCCGCCGCACGCTGCAGCGCGGATGCCAGGATCTCCGCGTTGGATGCCGTGCGTGGCCCGATCAGCAAGACCACAGGCAGGCCGGCAAGCCCTTCAGGCGCCGACTCCACCGCGCCATCGCGGAACTGGTACAGTGCGTGGGGTTGCCGCGATAGCCAGGTAACCAGTTCGTCCGCCATCGCACCTCCCTGACACGCTCGCAGATCCAGTATAAGCCCGGCGCGGCCTGCACTCGCAATCTGGATCTCCCTCTGCAGGGCACTGAACTGGTCGCGGCTCAGGCTGTCAACCAGAACATACCCAACCCGGCCCTTCGATTGCGTGTCGCAACGCGCGCGCGCGGCATCAATCTGTGCCTGCCGAACAGCGCTCCTCCACGCCGCGTCGGGAACAAGGCGCGTCCGGAGGGGGCGTGCGTCGCTTCCCGGCGCACTGATCGTCCACTCCAGTTCGCGTCCGCCCCACTCCGCCATTTGCCGGTACAGCGCTTCGGCCAGTATGGCCGACTCCCCGTTGATATGGGTGACCACATCACCCACGCGAAGCCCTGCAGGTGACACACTGGTCAGCATCGCCACCCGAATGCCATCCCCCACATGACGGCCGTCCGGAACAAACCCCAGGTTCCATGACGGCGTCCCGACTGACGACGCTGGAGTTACCTCACAATGCGAGGCATCCAGTTCGCCCGATAACGCGTTCAACAGCGTGGCGAACTCCACCTCAGTCTCCACGGCGCTGAGCAGTGGCTCATACCGGTTGCACAACGACTGCCAGTTGCGACCATGCATCGCCGCATCGTAGAACCCTCTCCGGAACAGCTCGCTGTACCGCCGGAAGGCGTTCAGCCTGTCCCGCTGCGGATCGGTCCGTACATCGGCTCGGAACGGGAGAGCAGTCACAGTGGGTTGAAGGCCAACACGGATCAACGCACCGGTACGGGTCAGCGCAAGCGCCCCGCCGGTCACCGGTGCGAACGCCTTGAGTCCGCCCGAAGAGGTCAACCGGCGCGGAGGGCCTCCAGGCGGGCCTTGCCACAGGTCTCCTTCCGCAAGGTACAACGTGAGACCATTGGGTCCTGCCCAGATCGCCCCGTCAGGACGCTGCGGGGAGAGCATCTGAATACGCGCCTGCATCTCGGCGCCGTCCAGCCGCAGCGGTTTACCCTTCGGCGGGGTCAGATCAAGCGGCAGCATGGCCAGTCCGGATGCAGGTCGATCAGTGGCGAACAGCAGATACTTGCCATCCGGCGACCACGCCGGACAGGACGCGAGCGCGCCGCGCTGCGTCACCACGACGGGGTCGACAGACTTGTCAATAGGCGCGATCTCAAGCACACGGCCGCCGTAAGCCTCTCGTGTCCATGCCAGCCACCTGCCATCAGGCGACCAGGCGATCTCACCGCCTCCTCGCCCCCAGGCATGCGCTCCGGGGGCATCCAACAGGCGGACAGTTGTCAGATCACTCAGATTGAGCACAACCAGGCCGCCGCGAGCGCCCGTTACCCAGAAGGCAGCATGCATACCGTCGCGTGACAGGGTGAGCCCTTCTGCATCGGTGTCGCCTGTCCACAACGGTGTCGGGGATCCGCCGGCGAGCGGCTGTTTCCAGACACCGATCCGGCCCTCACGGTCCGACAGCAGAATCGCCGCAGACCCATCGGGCAACACGTCCGCCTGACGTTCCAGAGCGGCTCCGTCACTAACCTGCCGGGCCACTTCCGCCACCCGTCCAGCGGGGCCTTCCGGACGCGCGGTCTGAACCAGCCACAGGGAGTCGTTCAACGTCAACAACGCCCGTGATCCGTTGGGGTCAGCCCATAAAGCAGTGGCTCCGCTTGTCTGCGTGCGATACCCGTTCGCAGGACGCGAGTCATCATCGAACAGCGTAATGCGTACTTTGCGGGGATCCCGGTCGGTCGGCCGCATCACATACAGGTCATATTCGTGTTCAAAGGCGATGAGACCATTGCGAGCCGCGACGCTCACACAGCGAACCGCACCGCCCACGAATCGGGTCAGCTGCCGCATGTCCGTTCCATTCGATGCCCGGCTCCACAGGTTGGGCGTGCGCGCCGGCGTGTCCTGCCAACGTGGTGATGCCTGCCCCAGACGCCCGACAGTGGGCGTGATCTCACTGGCGCCAACGGTATATACCCGTCTACCGTCGCTGCTGAAGCAAGGCCACAGATGCGCGGGACCTGCGGTGTTGCGTCGTTCCACATTTGTACCGTCCACTCCCATGCTCACCAAGACGGCTGCACCCGGACCGCTTGCGCGGGGTCGCGTCCAGTGCAGCGTGGAGCGCACATACCACATTGTGCGGCCGTCCGGTGACACAGCGGGCATCATGATCGGAGCTGTCTCCTCCAGCAGCAAATGCAGACGCCCGTTATCCAACTGCATGCGCCACAGCGCCGGTCTGCCCGATTCACGCGTGGACACAAAGAGGATTGATCGGCCGTCCGGCATCCAGGTATGCCACATCTCGGTCCCCACGTTCCACGTGAGTTGACGCACCTCTCCGCCGTCTACGGGCGCCGCATACAGATCCCAGTTCCCGTTGCGCACGGAAGCAAAGCTGATCAACCGGCCGTCCGGTGACCAGGCGGGCCACGAATCCTGAGCGGGATGCCGTGTGATCGCGCGCGCCGTTCCACCCGCTGAGGGCACAACCCAGATATCGCCACGGTACACAAACGCCAGTTGCGTTCCATCCGGGCTTAGCGCGGGCATCCGCGCTCCCAGGATGGGCGACGCCTCCCCCTGTGCCTCCCCCCCGATACATCCGAGGCAGAAGAACAGCATCCACACAGCCACACACCATCCCGGACGTCCCATTACTGGTTCACCGCCTTCAACCCGTTTACCGCTGCAGTCACCACGGGATCATCGCCTGCCCCTGTCGACGGCAGATCACACAGCACATCGGGCGGCACTCCGCGCCCCAACAACGGGTTACCATCCGGATATCGCCACGTGCCTACCGGAATGGCACACCGGATGGGCCCGAACCGGCCGCTGGATGTCTGCACCCCCTTGCCGGGCGTAGGCGCGCCTACCAGCAGCGCACGCCGCCGCTGCTTCAACGCACCGACGACCAGTTCCACGTTACCAGCCGTCTGTGAATCGATCAGCACCGCCAGCGGCGCTTCCACACTTCGCGAAGGCGTTTGTTCGGTTTTGCCGTCTCGGGGTCGGGTCCACCCGTACACGGGCCGCAACAGCGTGGCCGCCAATCGATCCGCTCCGCCTTGATCAGAGAGTCCACGCAGATCTATCAGCAGCGCCTTTCCCTGAGCGCTTTGGATCAAGAGGTCCGCCTCTACACGGGCGATCGATGCGGGCCGCAAGTCCTCTGGACACACATACGCGATGGCGTCATCCGACTCCCGGCGCACCTGTTCGGTTCGTTCCCGAATCCTGTTCCGCCGTTCAGCCGTCATCCATTCCCCCCTGCTGATGGCGCGGACACGCACGGTCCGTTCAACGCTTCCGTCACTGATTGCGGCAACAGTCAGGTTTATGTCTCTGGGCAGACTTCCATCCAGAACCGACCAGAGCAGCTCGTTCACTCCGACGGGTATCCCGTCCATACGGAGTACCCGCTCTCCCGGCTGTAAAGGTGAAATCCCCAAGGCAGCCGGCGTGTCGCGGATCACGCCCGCCACGCGTATGCCGGGCCCCTCCCAAGACCAGTCGACGGCGAAACCGGGATGCAGCGGTTGCGCAGGCGTCGTCTCCGGGGTTGCTCCGTCACCTGCCAGGCCCATCTCACCCAGCGCCGCATTCAACCAGACCGCTGCGTCATTCGCAGTCTCCACCGCGTCAAGCCGCCTGAGATACCGGCGTGACAGGCTGCTGATGGCCGCATCTTGGGACGAGCGGCCGGGATCGGCCCGTAACAGCGCATACAGACAGTCCGTGGCTTGAGCCTGCAGATCGCTGGTGGAGTCGATCCGCCGGGGCATCTCTAGCGGTACCGGCTGCGTGCGGTACTCCGGGCCGGTCAACACGGCGCGTTCAAGCGCACCGTTGCGGATCAGCAGCGCCCATTGGCCATCGGCTGCAACACGCATCCCTTCCACACCACCCGTGATCGCCCGCTTCAGCTCCCCTTTCAGTGGTTCATACAAGCACAGGTCGCCGCGTTCGACCCATGCGACCCGGCCGTCGGGGAGTATGTCCAGATCGCTGATGTCCCCGGTCTGACTGAGCCGTCGGATGCGTTGGGACACCCCGCCTCCGTCTATCGAAAAGTCCGCCACTTCGTCCTTTCCCAGAGCGAACGCGACATCGGTATCTCCCGGCGCCCCCGGTTCTACGCGCGTGGGTAGCAGATAGACACCAGATCCTTCCCGATTCGAAGCGAAGAGCAGATACCGCCCGTTCGGCGCGAAGACAGGCAGCCAATGACCGGCGGCCAGTGCCGTCAGGTTCATTGCGTCGTCACCGTTCAGCGAGATAGTCCACAGGTTTACGGAGTTACCTGGCCGCCTCACGCCGTAGACGAGCCGGCTGGAGTCGGGCGCCCAGAGTATCGCGCCACCCCCGTAAGGCCAGCTGCGCGCCCCGGGAGCATGCGTAAGGCGTCGGGGAGCGCTGCCGTCTGTGCGGCACACATACAGACCGCCCCAGTCGCCATCCAGCCAGAAAGCACCCCATGCGCCATCAGGAGACGGGCGGGAACACGACGCCTCGCCAGGAGCCGACCAGACCACCCGCCCGACGCCGTCATCCAGCGTCAAACGATGCACACGATCCGCCCCGTCGGCATTCGCTATGTAATACAGTGACTTGCCGTCTTTGGACCAACTGACATCGTGCTCGC